>CAMWLH010000256.1 GCA_947175045.1 uncultured Clostridia bacterium
GATAATGCTGAACGGTCAGCCGGCGCATTTTGCCGCAAAGCCGGACGGCGGGGACGGAAAGGACAACGACGCTTCATGATATGGATATGCTTTATTATAATGCTTGCCGTGCCTTATCTTCTGGGAGGGATAAATACCTCGATAATCGTGACGAAGCTGAGGACAGGCAAGGATATCCGCTCTATGGGCAGCGGCAACGCGGGGCTCACAAACACATTGAGAACGCAGGGAAAGGCAAGCTCGGCGGTGGTGCTGCTGGGCGACGTGGCTAAGGCAGTGCTGGCGGTGCTGGCGGTAAGGCTTGCGTTTCAGTTTATCGGCGGAGTGGACACGGCGGATTATTCATCGGAGATGAAATGGGTGGAATATATGGCGGGATTTATGGCGGTCGTCGGTCATGTTTTCCCGATATATTACGGATTTAAGGGCGGTAAGGGAGTCCTCGCGGCTATCTCGGCAATCTTTATGCTGGACTGGCGCACGGGGCTGGTTCTGCTGGGAGTTTTCGCGGTACTGGTGGCGATAACAAGGTATGTTTCGCTGGGGAGCTGCGTTTCCTCGGGGCTGTTTTTTGCGGTAACGTTTGTTTTCGGATATGTTGTGGACGGCGACCCCGCCGCGTGGATCAATACGTTTATAGCCCTGTTTATGGGCGGACTGATAATTTATATGCACCGCGGAAATATCTCACGGCTTGCACATCATACGGAGAAAAAACTTGGGGAAAAAACCGTCGGGAAGTAGCAGAATTCCGACCGAAAGGAGCAAATCATGGCTAAGATAACAATACTTGGCTGCGGCTACGGCACGGCACTTGGGGTGCTGTTCAGCAGCTTCGGGCACGAGGTCACGACATGGACGAAATTCGAGGAGGAGGCGGAGCAGCTCCGCAGAGAGCGGGAGCACAAGCGCCTTCTCGCGGGGGTAAAGCTGCCCGATAATTTGGGGGTAACCACCGACCCCCGAGCGGTCTCGGGCGCGGATATTGTGATAATCTGTATTCCATCACCCTCTTACCGCGAGGCGGTATGCGCGGTAAAGCCCTATATTGACAGGAACACGGTTATCGTAAACGCCAGCAAGGGTCTTGAGAATGATACGGGCTGCCGCCTTTCGGAGATAATAAGGCAGGAGCTGCCCGAAAATCCCACGGCGGTGCTGACGGGGCCCTGCCACGCGGAGGAGATAGCACGGCTGGTTCCGACAACGGAGGTGTGCGCCGCATACGCTCCCGAGACCGCGAAGTATATACAGAATACGCTTGCCTGCGAGGTTTACAGAATTTACATCAACGATGATGTTACTGGCTGCGAGCTGGGCGGGGTGCTGAAAAATCCGATAGCGCTGGGCTGCGGCATAGCGCGCGGAATGGGTCTGGGCGACAATACGGTGGCGGCGCTTATGACAAGGGGAATGACAGAGATAACGAGGCTCGCGGTGGCTCTCGGGGCAAGCTGGAAAACCTTTACGGGCATGGCGGGTCTGGGGGATCTGATCGTTACCTGTACCTCGCAGCACTCGCGCAATTACCGCGCGGGGTATCTCATCGGGCAGGGAGTTCCCGCCGCGGAGGCAGTCGCGCAGATAGGCACGGTCGAGGGATATCTAAACAGCCGTACTGCGTTCAGACTGGCAAGGGAGCATGAGATAGATACTCCCATTATCGAGCAGATAGTGAACGTGTGCTACAACGGCAGCGATCCAAAAAAGAGCATAAGCGCGCTTATGACAAGGGAGAGCAAGCACGAGCGCGAGATGTTCTGGCTGGATTAGAGGGGCATTGTGTACGCGCGGGAGAGGGACGCTCGCAGAGAGCCGCAAAGCGTACGCGCAGGTGAGGGGCGCTTGCAGAGAACCGCATAAAGCCCGCGCATCAGAATTTCAAAAAGAGTCTGAATTTTCGCAGAAAATTCAGACCGGTTCCCGCAATCGCGTGAAGCGGAACGAAGTGGAGCGGAACGTGCTTGCGGGAATTTTGAAATTCTTTTAAATCATTTAATCCTCGTCAACATATATTAACAACTTCTCGTCAATATATATCAGCCTTTTGTCGGCGAGAACCAACGGGATCACAGCCCGTATCAATTATTTTGGAGGTAAGGAAATGAGAAGCGAAAGAGAAATGCTGGAGCTTATAATAAATACGGCAAAGGAAGACGGGCGTATCCGCGGGGTTATCATGTCGGGCTCGCGGGCGGACGTTCACGCGCCGCGGGATATTTACCAAGATTACGATATCGTGTATCTGGTTGATGAAGTTACGCCGTTCTGGAACAACACGGCGTGGCTGGAGGAAAAATTCGGCAGGATATTGCTGCTGCAGACTCCCGAAATTATGAGCCTTATCCCGCCCGACAACGACGGGAGCTTCGTTTTTCTGACTATCTTTGAGGACGGCAACCGCATTGATCTCTGCGTGACGAGCAAGCCGTATGTCGATAACGGCGAGCCCGCCATCGTGCTGCTTGACAAGACGGGAGAGCTCTCGGGGATAAAGCCGCGGGAGGACTTCTGGTATATAAAGCCTCCCGAGGAAAAGTTGTTCCATGACTGCTGCAACGAGTTTCACTGGTGTCTGAACAACGTTGCTAAAGGGATAGCCCGCGACGAGCTCCCCTATGTTATGGGAATGCTCAATTCACCCGTGCGCGACGCGCTTAATATAATGACAGACTGGTACATCGGGGCGGAAAATGATTTCAAGGTGTCGGCGGGAAAAATGGGGAAATATTATAAGAAATATCTTCCCGAGGAGCTTTACAAAATGTATGCCGCGACCTATTCCGACAGCGATTACGATAATATATGGAACGCGGTCTTTACCGCCTGCGAGCTGTTCCGCAGACTGGCGGAGAGCGTCGCGGGGAAATTCGGCTACACATACAATATAACGGAGGACGAGAATATAATTGACTATATGAACAAGGTCAAAAATAATATATTGGGGGATTGAGAAATGCAGCAGAAACTACCATCGACCATAAACGAGCAGATAGCGAAGCTCCGCGAGCGCGGGTGTGTTATAGAGGACGAAAAGCTGGCTCGTGAAACGCTGAAATACATAAACTATTTTCGGCTTTCAAACTATTTCGCGCCCTTTTCGGTGAGCAAGCACCGCTACGAGGAGGGCACCGCCTTTGAAAAGATACTGCGCATTTATGAGATGGACAGGAAGCTGCGCAGCATACTCATCGCGGCTCTTGAAGAGATCGAGATAGCTCTCCGCGCCGCGATATCGAATTTTCACGCGCTCAAATACGGAGCGCTGGGGTATCTCAATCCGTCGTCGTTTGATTTCAAGCACAATCACAACAGCTTTATGTCGAAGATAAAATATCTTATCGAAGCCAACGATGAGCGGGAGTTTGTAAAGCACTATAATAAAAAGTACAGCGGCGCGTTTCCGCTGTGGGTGGTCATGGAGCTTTTCAGCTTCGGCACGCTCGCGTTTTTTTACAAGGATATGCAGAGCGCGGACAAAAAGACCCTCGCGTGGGAGTACTATCACTGCTCCCCCTCGGAGATGGACAACTGGATATTTTGTCTGAACGAGCTCCGCAACTACTGTGCGCACTACAACAGGCTTTATGGGAATACCTTCCCCGTCGAGCCGAAAACTCCCAAGGATATGGAAATCGAGCTGAAAGCGGACGTTTTCGGCTATGTGATGGTAATGAAGCAGCTTTATCACAACAGGGTGAACTGGAACGAACGCATTGTAAAGCCGCTTTCCAGAATGCTGAAAAAGAACGCCGATATAATTCGTCTGTCAGATCTCGGTTTCCCCGAGAACTGGGCGGAGCTGATCGCGTTCGTTGAGGAATAATTGCACGGGGACAGTTTTTCGGGGATTTCGCGAAATAATTGTCCTCTTTCAACAGGGGGAGGGGGGAATGCCCCCTTTAGCGCTTCTCCGGCGCTGATTGCGGCGCTTCGCGCCGGGGGCGCCGTTAAGACTAAGGCGGTCTTTAATTGTGAAGTCAGGCAAGTGAAAGCAAAAAAACAACTGTCAGACCACGCAGGAATTTTTCCGCGAGAGCCTGACGCGGCGCAACGGAGCGAAGCGGAGTGAGCCGTGGCGGGCGG
>CAMWLH010000257.1 GCA_947175045.1 uncultured Clostridia bacterium
CCCGACAGGACAGAGGTTCTTGAAAGCGCCGATGACAGGATAATAATTTTAAAGAAAACGCCGCTGGTGGAGGGCTATCTATATACCGTGAGCGGCTTTTACAAGCAGAGCGGCGACAGGTATACGACTTTGTACGCCTTTGTGAGCGGCAGAGACGCGGAGAGCCGCGAGCAGGAGCTGGCGGAGCTTGCGAGGTCGTTTGAATTTTAGCGGAATTAAGCGATTGACAGTGAAGGGTGGTGATATCCGTGGGATTTGAGAAAAATCTCATCTGCTATCGGAGGCGAGAAATCGGAAGCAAGAGGCAGGATTTTTGAAATCAGGAGGCTATTTATGATACGACAGGCGGTAAGCGGGGATATACCGCGGCTTGCCGAGCTTTTCCGACAGCTTCATCAGCATCATGTGGGGATAAAGCCCGAAACGTTCCGAATGCCCGCGGACTGGTGGTTTACCGAGAGGATACGCGGCATACTGGAGGACGAAGAAAACATTGTGCTTGTGAGCGAAGGCGGGGGAGAGATAAACGGTTACGCGGTGGTAAAGGTGATTGAGGTTGACACCGCGGAGAAGCATCCGCGCCGAATGTGTTATATAGACTGCTTTGCCGTGGCGGAAAACGCGCGGCGACAGGGGACGGGTACGGCTCTGTTTGATGAGGTAAAGCGGTTCGCGCGGGAGCATGACTGCACGAGCGTCCAACTGGGAGTGGCAGCCTGCAATACGGGCGCAGTGGAGTTTTACGTAAAGATGGGGCTCACCCCGAGGACGATACAGATGGAGATGAAAGTTTAGGCGGAGATTACGGTAAGAGCGACCCAAATACACGCAGCAAAGCAGCGTAAGCAAAGAGCAACGTAAAGCCCACGCAGGAAATTTTTCGCAAGCCGTCGCGGAAGCGCAGTTGAGCGAAGCGAAACGGAGCTTTCACGGCGGGCTAGCCATAACAACGCAAAGCGTTGTTATGGCGGTGCGGGAAATTCTTTTAAATCATTTGGACAGAGCGACCCAAATACACGCAGCAAAGCAGCGTAAGCAAAGAGCAACGTAAAGCCCACGCAGGAAATTTTTCGCAAGCCGTCGCGGAAGCGCAGTTGAGCGAAGCGAAACGGAGCTTTCACGGCGGGCTAGCCATAACAACGCAAAGCGTTGTTATGGCGGTGCGGGAAATTCTTTTAAATCATTTGGACAGAGCGACCCAAATACACGCAGCAAAGCAGCGTAAGCAAAGAGCAACGTAAAGCCCACGCAGGAAATTTTTCGCAAGCCGTCGCGGAAGCGCAGTTGAGCGAAGCGAAACGGAGCTTTCACGGCGGGCTAGCCATAACAACGCAAAGCGTTGTTATGGCGGTGCGGAAAATTTCAAATTAAAATAAGGAGATTAGAATTATGGAGATCTATGAGGAGCTTGTAAAGCGCGGACTTATCGCGCAGGTAACGGACGAAGAGGAAATAAGGAAGATGATAAACGCGGGGAAGGCGACTTTTTATATAGGGTTTGACCCGACCGCGGATTCGCTTCATGTGGGGCATTTTATGGCGCTGTGTCTGATGAAGAGGCTTCAGATGGCGGGCAATAAGCCCATAGCGCTGCTTGGTGGGGGTACGGGAATGATCGGCGATCCCTCGGGAAAGAGCGATATGCGCAAAATGCTCACCAAGGAGGACATCGAGCATAATATCGAGTGCTTCAAAAAGCAGATGAGCCGCTTTATCGACTTCTCGGAGGATAAGGCGATAATGGTGAACAACGCGGACTGGCTGCTTGATCTGAATTATGTTGACGTTTTAAGGGAAGTGGGAGCCTGCTTCAGCGTAAACAAAATGCTGACGTTCGAGTGCTACAAGCAGCGTATGGAGCGCGGATTGACGTTCTTGGAATTCAATTATATGATAATGCAGAGCTATGATTTTTATATGCTCTACCAGAAGTACGGCTGCAATATGCAGTTCGGCGGAGACGATCAGTGGGCGAATATGCTGGGCGGCACGGAGCTGATACGCAAAAAGCTCGGCAAGGACGCTCACGCGATGACTATCACGCTGCTGCTCAATTCCGAGGGCAAGAAGATGGGCAAGACGGAAAAGGGCGCTGTATGGCTCGACCCAAATAAGACAAGCCCGTTTGATTTCTTCCAGTACTGGAGAAACGTGGCGGACGCGGACGTTATGAAGTGCATACGAATGCTTACGTTCCTGCCGCTGGAGCAGATCGACGAGATGGCTCACTGGGAGGGAAGCGAGCTGAACAAGGCAAAGGAGATACTCGCTTATGAGCTGACAAAGCTCGTCCACGGCGAGGAGGAAGCCAACAAGGCGCTCGACGGCGCAAAGAGCCTTTTCGGCGGCAAGGGTAACACCGACAATATGCCCACCTTCAAGGTGGAGCTCACCGACGGGAAGATCGGCATTCTCGACCTGCTTGTGAACACTAAGCTCGCTCCCTCAAAGCGCGAGGCGAGAAACCTTATCTCAGGCAAGGGCATCGCGGTGGACGATGTTGTGATCGAGGACGCGAACGCTCAGATCGAGATCAACGGCGAGATAATTCTCCGCAAGGGCAAGAAGGTATTCCTTAAGGTCACGGTTTAATATGAAAACCCCGCTCAAGCTGCTTTGTTTGAGCGGGGAATTTTCAGTTCTGCTTGAAAATCTGTTCGGAGGTTTTGAGGGAGTAGCGTATCAGTCTGTCGCTGTTGAGATTCACCCTGTGCATATCAAGTGCGGAGATCTGATGGTTGTCATAGGTGGTGTAGTAGTATATTCCCTTTGAGCAGTTGCAGCAGGAAGTGTAGTAGGTGTATTGATACGTCCCGTCGCCAACCACGCAGCAGCCCTTTTGCTGCTCCACGGAGCCGAGAATGTGGAAGAATTGGTTCACGCTTTCGTTTTCGGTATCACCGCATACGGAATTTGATTTGACGAACGCGGCGCGCACAAAGCGCGATTCCGAGGAGAGGTCTCCGGGCAGCCCGATGGCTCCCATGCCGCGGCTGTACGCTTTAAGCGGCAGAGCGCTGCAAAAATTGTTCTGCGGTTCCTTGGTGGAAAGATTCATATAATTGTTCAGGTGCGACATCTGCTGGGGGTATTCGGGGTTATTTGTCAACAGACCCGCATAGTTTTCGTAGATATGCATTCCGTCCGCAGTGCATTCGAGCGTGACAGAGCAGTCCTTGTCGGAAATGATCCAGTGCAGCTCGCTCATGGGGTAATCTTTATAGGCGGAGTTGATTATATTGCAGCGTCCGAGCAGCTCCGTTGCTTGTTCTACGGTAGAGCACTGGCATAAAATAAACGGTATAACCTCGTACGGAGCAAGATTGAATTTTTCCGGCGCGGGGCTTGAATATTTCGCGTAGCCGACAAAATTAAGAGCAGCTATCGCCAGACCCTTTTCGCTCATACCCTCGTACATAAGAGGGTAGCTGCCGTCAACATGCGCCATACCTATATATGCGGGGTGCGTGGAAATTTTCTTTTCAATATTGGGGAAAGCAATGCAGAAATTCCGCGGAACTATAATCGCCTCGTCTCCGTAAGACATCTCATAGTCCAGCGTTCTTCCGAAGTAAAAATCTTTAGTAACAAATGAAGCGGCAGTACACATATGATCCTCCTTATCCTTCGCGGCTGTATTAGTCAAAGCGGAAGTGTTCTGCTGAGCCGCGTTTTACTCATTATATATTCTATGCGAAAAATGCGGAAAATTTGTTGGATCTTTAAAAAATTATTGCGATTTTTTGAGATCGATACTTTAGCGAGTACCGCCTAAAGCCACATCTCACCTCTTTTAGACTGCCCGAATTTTTTCGGATCAAAGAGCTTGTTTTTTCTGAAAAAGGTATTGACAATCGAAGAAAAATATGCTATAATATGTAGCGTGATTGAAAAGTATTTTGTTTTTGGAGAACTACCCAAGTGGTGAAGGGGCTCCCCTGCTAAGGGAGTAGGTCGGGAAACCGGCGCGAGGGTTCAAATCCCTCGTTCTCCGCCAACTAAATGTTACCAAAAAGATTTTATGCCCACAAACGGCTGTACAAAGCCATTTGTGGGCATAAATCTTGTGAAAAA
>CAMWLH010000258.1 GCA_947175045.1 uncultured Clostridia bacterium
CGATGAGGACGAGGAGGAAAAAAAGCCCTTTTCCGACGCTCACGAATGGGCGTGCAGCCTTGTTTTCGCGGTTCTGCTTATGTTGGGGCTGAATCTTTTCGTATTCCGCACTATCACCGTCGACGGCGAATCTATGTGCAATACATTACAGGATCAGGATAAGATAGTTACGCTGGATCTTTTCTACAAGCCGGATTACGGGGACATTGTGGTGGTGCAGGCGAACGAGCTTGTGAACGACGCAACGGGTCTGTACGGTGAGGCTATAATAAAGCGCGTGATCGCTCTGGAGGGTGATACCATACGGTTTGATTTTGAGCAGGGCGAGGTTTATTTAAACGGAGAACTGCTTGAGGAGGACTATATCGCGCAGCCCACGCACCTCAGACTGAACGGCTGGACGGAAAGCGGCGTGGATTACGTTGTGCCAGAGCACTGCGTATTCGTTATGGGTGACAACCGCAACAAGTCCCGTGACAGCCGCGATCTTGAAGCTCTCGGCTTTGTGGACAGAGACCTTATTATGGGGAAGGCAGTGTTGAGAGTTTACCCGTTTGAGGGATTTACGACGCTATGAGCGAGATAGGAAATATTCAGTGGTTCCCAGGTCATATGACCAAGACCCGCCGCCTTATCGAAGCCGATCTGAAAATGGTGGACGCGGTGGTGGAGATTACCGACGCGCGCATTCCCGAAAGCAGCAGGAATCCCATTCTTGACGAGCTGGTGGGGAGCAAGCCGCGGATAATGATACTTAACAAGTGTGACTACGCCGATGACGCTTCTACCGCGATTTGGCGGAAATATTACGAGAACAGGGGCATTACCGTTATAACCTGCGACTGCCGTAGCGGCAAGGGGATAAACAGATTTCTGCCAACGGTAAAAAACCTGCTCAAAGAGCTTATAGAGCGGCGCAAAGCCCGCGGCATGATAGGAAAGGCGCTGCGGCTTATGGTGGTGGGTATCCCGAACGTGGGAAAATCCTCATTTATAAACCGAATGGCAAATTCCAAGAAAACTAAGGTGGGCGACCGGCCCGGGGTCACCCGCGGCAAGCAGTGGGTGGCCATCGACAAGGACGTGGAGCTGCTTGACATGCCTGGGATATTGTGGCCTAAGTTCGACGATCAGCTTGCCGCGCAGCGGCTGGCTTTCACGGGCGCGATAAAGGACGAGGTGACCGACAGCGAGGAGCTGGCAAGGGCGCTGGGGGAGGTACTTCAAAGGGATTACCCCGAGCTGCTCAAGGCGCGGTACAAGATACCCTGCGAGGGCGATCTGCTGACGGAGATTGCGAAAGCGAGGGGTATGCTGATTTCCGGCGGCGAGCCGGATACGGAGAGAGCTGCCGCCGCGCTTCTGGACGAATACAGAGGTGGTAAGATTGGCAAAATTACCCTCGAAACACCGAAAGAGCAAGGAAACGCTTCTTAAGGTGGAAGGCGTATCTCTTGAAAATATTGATCTGCGCGAGTTTGACAGGCGTGTGTCTGAGCGTTTCGGGGTGCTTTGCGGCATCGATGAGGCAGGAAGAGGTCCCGTTGCGGGAGATGTTTTCGCCGCGGCTGTGATTCTTGATCCAAATAAACCCATAAAGGGACTGAATGACAGCAAAAAGCTAACACCGAAAAAGCGCGAGGCTCTTTATGAGGAAATCTGCGAAAATGCTCTTGATTACTGTGTTTCGCAGATATCGGTGTATCAGATAGATAAGACCGATATACTTTCTGCCGATATGTACGCTATGCGGTGCGCTTTCGAGCGTTTGGAGCCTTTTTCGGGAATAGTTCTGGTAGACGGAGATGTTCTGCCGGATATTGAGACCGATAATGTGCTTAAGAACGTGATCGGCGGCGACGCAAAATCGGAAGCAATAGCGGCGGCATCCATACTTGCAAAGGTGGAGCGTGACCGCTATATGTGCGAGATGGCTGTCAAATATCCTCAATACGGCTTTGAAAAGCATAAAGGATATGGTACAAAGGCACATTATGAGGCAATCGAAAAGCACGGGCTTTGCCCGATACACAGGCGGTCTTTTTTGAAGAAATATCTTGCTCAAAAAGAAGATGGACAAACAGACTAAGGGCAGGCTCGGTGAGGACGCTGTGACGAAGGAGCTTACGCGGCGCGGTCACGCGATAATCGGACGGAATTACCGAAAGTCCTGCGGCGAGATAGATATAATATCGCAGTCGGGCAGATTTATAGTGTTTACCGAGGTAAAGACACGAAAGCTGAACAGCATGGTGTCCGGCGTTGAGGCGGTGGATCCGCGCAAAAGGGCAAGGATAGTCCGCACGGCGGATATGTATCTGAGCGAGCACGAAACGGAGTTGCAGCCGAGATACGATATCGCCGAGGTGACGATATCCCGCGGCGATACACCGAGAATACTTCGCATAGATATTTATGAGGACGCCTTTGATACGGAGGGAATTTATACCGTTAATTAGGGCTTTTCATGAAAAGATAAAGCTTGAAAATAAATTTTCGAACTTACAAGTTTAATGTTTTTTGGGCTTCGACTAAAATTTTGCTTTGCAAAAAAGCAAAAAACTCGAAAGGAGTGATGCTCCCTACGGGAGCATGATCAAAATATGAATTACACAAGCACGAGAAATTCAAGTCTTGATGTGACGAGCGCGCACGCGATCACAAAGGGGCTTTCCGACGAGGGCGGACTTTACGTTCCCAAGACGATCCCCGATTTTTCGAGGGAGGAGCTGCTCGCGATGTCGGATATGAGCTATGCCGATCGCGCGTTTGAGGTCTTCTCAAAGCTGCTGACGGACTTTACCCCCGAGGAAATCCGCCATTGTGTTGACAGCGCTTATAACGATAAGAATTTCGATTCAAGCAATATCGCGGAAATGACTCGCCTTGAGGAGGGTAAATATATTCTTGAGCTGTGGCACGGTTCTACCTGTGCGTTTAAGGATATGGCGCTGCAGATACTGCCCTACCTGCTGACGACCTCCGCTAAGAAGACCGTGGACGGAAAGCACATCGCCATTCTTGTAGCGACCTCGGGAGATACGGGCAAGGCGGCTCTGGAGGGCTTTAAGGACGTTGACGGCACCGGCATTGCGGTGTTCTACCCCGAGGACGGAGTAAGCCCCATGCAGAAGCGCCAGATGACTACCCAGGAGGGCGGAAACGTGTTCGTATCCGCCGTAAAGGGTAACTTTGACGACTGCCAGAACGGCGTAAAGGCTATCTTTACCGATAAGGAGATTGCGGATAAGCTGGCGGAGAAAAACATTCTGCTCTCCAGCGCCAACTCCATTAACTGGGGAAGACTTGCGCCGCAGATTGTGTACTATATCTCCTCCTATGTGGAGCTTGTGAAGAACAGGGAGATAGGCTTCGGAGACAAGATAAATATTGTCGTGCCTACGGGAAACTTCGGAAATATCCTCGCGGCGTATTACGCTAAGCTGATGGGTATCCCGATCAACAAGCTGATCTGCGCATCCAACAGCAACAACGTGCTGACGGATTTCATAAATACCGGCGTTTACGACAGAAACAGGAAGTTCTACACTACTGTTTCTCCCTCTATGGATATTCTGATATCCTCAAATCTGGAGCGCCTGCTTTACCTCATGACCGACTGCGACGACAAGCTGATACGCGAGTGGTTCGGGCTGCTTAATGAGCAGGGCAGATACGAGGTGAACGACAGCGTTAAGGCAAGGCTTGCGGAACATTTCCGGGCAGGCTGCTGCTCCGACGAGGAAACTAAGGCGCAGATAAAGGATACCTTTGATAAGTACTCCTATCTGCTTGATACCCACACTGCTGTCGCTGTAAAGGTCTATGAGGATTATGTAAGTGCGACGGGGGACAAGACTCCGACGGTCATAGCTTCCACCGCGAACCCCTACAAGTTCGGCAGAGCGGTCTACGAGGCTGTAAACGGCAAAGAGGGCTGCGAGGACGAGTTTGAGCTTATCTCTCAGCTTGAAAAGGAGACCTCGACGAAAATGCCCGCTCCGTTGGCGGCTACAAAGGATAAGCCGGTGAGATTCACAGGCTCGGTCGAAAAGCAGAGCATGGG
>CAMWLH010000259.1 GCA_947175045.1 uncultured Clostridia bacterium
GCGGAATGCGACTCCGCAGATGACTTGATTAAACATTCGACCGTTTCCATTGGACTCGCTTCCTTTCTTAATGGATTTTTGTCTGACGGACATTTCAGCCCGTTTCGCCGGATTCGCGGTTCGTTCGCATCGGGTGCGCCACCCTGACTGATAAGCCCTGCGGTTCGATTATGCCGAACCTGCCGTATGCGCCCTTGCCTGCCGCCGCCTGCCGACTGATCTTATAAACCCATCGGAATAACCCCTTTCGGTTTGTAGGTCATCGGATTCTCCGAGTATCCGTCATACCCGCCGGTACTTTGGGAGCTTCCTCTTTCCTTGATATTATAATACCACATCTTTTGTGAAAAGTCAATAGATTTTTTAAACTTTTTCAATGACGTTTTGTACAATTTACAGTCTGCGGTTTTGGTTAAACTTCCGATATTTTCCCATATTCCGCGAAGTAACGGAATTTTCATAAAATTCCTCTTGACTTTATCGCGCGGTTGGTGTACAATAGAAAAGTAATGTGATTTTATTCACAGCAGGAAAGGATCTCTGATTTATGAGCAATAACGAAAACAACGAGCTGACCCTTGACGAGGAAGAGGGCATTATCGAGCTTGAGGACGAAGAAGGCAACGTCAGCCGTTTTGAATTTATAGACCGTATGGAATTCAACGGCGGAGTTTACTATGCGCTGATTCCCGCAGACTACGATGAGGAAGAGGGCGCGGCGGAGTTCATTATCCTTAAAGAGACCGTGATAAACGGCGAGAATATGCTCGCTACGGTGGACGATGAGGACGAAATGAACGCGGCGGGCGACGAGTTCCTAAAGCGCTTTGCGGAGCTTCCCGAGCTTGATGTCGAGAATGAATGACCGGAGCGGTTTCCGTAATTATCCTGCGGTTTTCCGAATTTTCGGGTGAATCGCGGAGAAAATAATTATACTGCCTTGTACGCTTATGTGTGCTTCTATAATCCAACACATTGTAAAAGGGATTTCGGCTCCGACGGCGGATTGCAGACCTCCCGCACTGCGGAAGATAGGGAGCGTGAAAACGTTGGGCGATCTTACCCACCCTGCCATCAGCGGGTTTTATATTGCATCTTACGGCAAGGCGGTAAACATTTTTAAAAGGGCTGTTTGCCCTTTTGTTTTTTATTATGATGAACCGCAGCCTTATTTCGGCTGCGGTTCGTAATTTTTATCAGGCGTTTATGCTCAGGCGCTCGCGGAAGTCCGCCTTGCTGACAAGCCCCGATCTGCTGCCATAGGCAAGACCCTCGCCGGTGTGAAACTCAAAATCCAACTCCGTTTCCTCAATGATAACGTCGCCGTCGCCGTACATATCGCCGATGCCGACAACCGTGCCCCCCTCGCAATACAGCGTAAGCGCGGAATTTCTTGCGTGACAGTTCAGGCTGCCGTTGCGGCTGCCTATGCAATTAATGGTGCGGCCTTTCATAATGCCGTTCATGGAGCCGCTTGCCATCATAATTCTTCCCGTGCCCTTTTCAATAGAGCCTACACCCGCGATATTTATCCCGCTGAGCTCCTCTTCAAGAGTATAGTTTTTCAGATCGATATCCGTTCTTCCCTTAAGAGAGCCTATCGCCGCAATATCGGGCGCGTTTATCCGAACGCTGCATTTGCAGCCCTCGATGTCGATTATGCTGCCGCCCTCGGCGACGCCTATCCCAACGCAGCTTCTCCCGCTGCAATTTACTGAAACGTCTCCGCCGAGTATCCTTATGACCTTTGCCCTCTCGTTTCTGCCGCCGCCTATCGCGGTCACGGTGTCGCCGTTTGCCTCAACGACAAGTTTACCCCCGATCTCAATTACTATATCGCCCGGGTTGCTGCCGCTGTCCGTTCCGATAGCGTAGCAGTCGGCTTTGTTGGAAACGACCTTCAGCGAGCCGTCGCCCGTCATATGCAGCGAGGAGCTGTCGGGAACATATATCCCCTTGCCGTTAAGCTCGTTTTCGCCCTTTATCTCCAGCTCTACCTCGGAGCCCTCGCCCGCGGAAATTATCGGGTACTCGCTGTCGTTTTTCATATACGCGTCCTCAAAGGTGATCTTTGTCTTTATACCGTTCTTGACGATTATCAGCGCTTTTGAGTAAAAGTCCGCGCCGCCCTTTATAGTAACGTGCTCCGATTCGACCACTATCGAATTGTAGCAGTCTTTTATCGCACGCAGGTCGATCACCTCATTTTCCGAGGCGTGGTATGGCGTGGAAATATTCGCGGAATTTGCCCGATATATCGTTTCGATATCGCTGCGGATATTTTCCGAGATATCAAGCAGCATCACGGGCTTGGGGCGCGACACGTAATACCCCTGGATAAGGTCGGAGCCGAGTTGTATCATAGTTTGCAGCTCGTCGTAGGTCTCAACGCCCTCCGCAAGAGCCTGATAGCCGTTCTCATGGATAAACTCGATTATCCCCGAGACCAGCTTTCTCACCTTGGGCTTGGTGTTTATCTCCTGTATAAGCGCGCGGTCTATCTTTACATAATCCGGATCATACCGTATCAGGTTTGAGGTGTTGGAATAGCCCGTGCCGTAATCGTCTATCGCAATGCGGATATTCCAGCGCCCGAGACGCTCGCGGATCGCCGCGATCCTCTCGTCGTCAAGCTCGGTCTGCTCGGTGAACTCGATTACCATTTTCTCCATAAGCTCGCCGTACTCGTTTTCCAGCGCGTTCCAATCCTTATCGGTAAGCATATGGGCGGTTATGGAATTTACGAACAGCTTGCGGTTTTTCAGCATATCCTGGTTCTTTTCGATTATGGCGAGCGAATTGCGCACGGTCGCCGCCTCGATATCGTAAAGCCGCTTTGCCTTTTCGGCGCAGTCCAGTATCTCAAGCGGATACATTCCGATGCTGCTGTCGCTTCTCATAAGCATCTCATACGCCACTATCTCGCCGTTGCGCGCGCTGACTATCGGCTGAAAATGATACAGAAAAAGATTTTCGTTGACAAGGCGCAGGAAGCGGCTCATCTGCTCAAACTCGGTCTTGTTGCTCTCGTACTGCTCGGGCGAATAGCCTATCACGCTGCCCGTTCCCCGCAAACACGCTTCATACAGCGCGAACTCCGCCGTGCTGATACGGCGAGCCGAAACGCTGTCCTCGGAGCCTATTCCCGCGGAAAATGTGACGCACTGCTCCGACGGCTCCTCGGAATTTTTCACCACGTTTTGCAGCCGCGTAAGATATTCCGCGCTGTCGCCGCCGAAATCCGGGATATACAACCAGAAACGATAGTCCGAATGCGCGGAGAGCATGGCGTTCTCGGGGGTGAATCTCAATATCGCCGTCAGCGCCTCGAACACGCTGAATTTGGAGGGAACACGCCCGTCGGACGTCTGTATCTCCAGCAGCGCAAGCAGCGAGGGAGCGGTGTTACGTGTGATCTCTATGATCATCTGCGACATATCGCATACGGGAAGTATCGAGTCGGTCTCATGCGCGCTGTCGCTGCGCTTGAGTATCCCGGCGGTATACTTCTCATCAAACGAGATGATCTGAACCGCCGCCTGCGAGCCGACGTTCTTGCCAACCCCGCCCAGCAGCCTGAGCATACCGTCATAATCCGCGCCGCTCCCCAGACCCGCCAGAGCCTTGGCGTTATCGTCAAGGTATACGCTGCGGGTCTCGTGGCATATAAGAAATCCCCCTATCTCGGGGCAAAATTCGGAAATTTTCGTCCAGGCTTTTCCAAAAAAGGATTCCCAAGCCGCTTTCTCGTTTGACACCGTTATCATCTCTTTTCCTTATTTGAAATTTTACAATTATAGTTATATTATACAATATTTTTTGCCAAAAAGCAAGCGCTTTTAAAAAAATTATCTAATTTGCGGACAAAAGACGGCTCAAGGGCTGAAACAGTAGGCATACGCGGGTGTGGAGCCCTCGGCGTCACGTTTCACCGAAGGCGAGCCGTGAACACCATTGCGGTCTGACAAAACGCCCTTGCAAAAGCAAGGGCGTTTTGTCAGACCGCGTAGACTGTATATAAAGTGCTGACGAGGAGCAAATTATTTAAATGCGAATTTTTCG
>CAMWLH010000260.1 GCA_947175045.1 uncultured Clostridia bacterium
CGGCGAGATATCCGACGAGAATATTGCCGCTGGCTTACAGGGCGCTATCGTAAAGGACGACGATAAGGATTCCGTCGCATGGAAGGAATATCTTGAAAATATCATGAAAAAGCGCGGCGCGGCGTGGAGCGGCTTGTATAAGGCTTGCAGGGAGCTGAACGAATGAGCGGGGTGAATTTTTTCGGTATACGCCATCTGTCCCCCGCCGGCGCGTTTTATCTGCGGAAATTCCTTGACGACACCCGTCCGCAGGTCGTGCTGATAGAAGCTCCGAGCGACTTCGCGGACGTTTCGGGCGATATAACGCGCCCCGAGACCAAGCCGCCGTTCGCGATACTGGCGTATACCTCTCACGCGCCCGTAAACACGATATTGTACCCATTCGCGGAGTATTCCCCCGAGTACCAGGCTATACTCTGGTGCGCGGAGAACAAGGCGGATTTCCGTTTTATGGACTTGCCGTCGGAGACGTTTCTGGCGCTTTACGAAAAAAAGCTCGCCGCCGAAACCGAGGAAAATGACGCTCCTGCGGAGCAGACCGACGGCGAGGAACGGAATATATCCGTCTACGAAAAGCTGGATATATTAAGCGGCGAGGACTCCCACGATACCTTCTGGGAGCGCACACTGGAGCATTGCCGCGATGATGAGGCATACCGCGAGGGAGCCAACCTTTTCGGCGCGAAGATACGCGAATTTTCCGAGAAAACGGGCAGCGATCTCGAGGAAACACAATTGCGCGAAGCCTATATGCGAGGCTGCATAAGAGCGGCATCGGAGAGCGTTCCCCCCGAAAAAATAGCGGTAGTCACGGGCGCTTACCATGTGGAGGGCTTGAGGTCGTGGGAGACCGCGGAAAAGCTCCCCGAAATGCCGCGCACCGACTGCTCTCACACGCTTATGCCCTATTCCTACTACCGACTTTCAACGCGCTCGGGCTACGGCGCGGGCAACAGAGCTCCCGCCTATTACGAGCTGATATGGGAGAGCTACAAGCGCGGAGACGCGTCCTATACGGCAAATGCCTATTTAAGCAAGATAGCCGAGACGCAGCGCGCAAACGGAAACGCGGCTTCCTCCGCGCAGATAATCGAGGCGGTGCGGCTGGCAAGCTCGCTGGCGGAAATGCGCGGCGGCGGAACTCCCGTGCTGCGTGACCTGCGCGACGCGGCTGAGACCTGCATAGGCGAAGGAAGCTTTGCGGCGATAAGCGTAGCGGCGGCGGACACCGAGATCGGCACAAAGATCGGAGCGCTGCCGGACGGCGTTTCCCGCACTAGCATACAGGAGGATTTTTACAGGCTGTTAAAGGAGCTCAAGCTGGATAAATATCGCTCCGTTACCGCGCAGGACTTGCGGCTCGATCTGCGTGAGAATCTCCGCGCAAGCGGCGAGAAGTCCGCGTTTCTTGATCTTAACCGCTCCTTTTTACTGCAAAGACTGCGTGTGCTGGGGATATCCTTTGCGCAGCTCCGCGAAAATAACCAGGACAACGCCACCTGGAGCGAATCCTGGGTGCTGTGCTGGACTCCCGAATCGGAGATAGAGCTTGTTGAAGCGGCGCTGACGGGCGATACCGTGGAGCTCGCCGCGTCCTTTGCGATAAAGGAGGCGGTGGAAAAAGCGGCGGGAATGTCCGACGTTGCGGACGCGGTGGAGAACGCTTTCCTGTGCGGAATGCCGACCGCGGCAAGCTACGCCGTGAGTGCGCTGCAGGCAATGGCAGTGGACGCGGCTTCCTTTGAGGAGTTGGCAAAGACCGCGTTCAGACTGTCCGCCATAGTTACCTACGGCGATATAAGAAAAGCCGACAGCGCGCCGCTTATCCCTATTTTGCAGCAGATTTATTACCGCGCCTGCCTTATCCTGACGGGCTCCTGCATATGCGACGACACCGCCGCGGGCTATATATCCGAGGCTATGAACAGGCTCAATTCCGTGGAGCTGGCGCAGGATTTCCTTGAAACGGAAAACTGGCTGAACGCGCTTGCGGAAACGGCGCGGCGCGACGATCTCAATACGCGGCTGTCGGGTTTCGCGGCGGCTATACTGCTGGAGCGCGGCAAGATGACTAACGATGAGCTTAAAACCGAGGTTTCACGGCGGCTTTCAAGGGGAGTTCCCGCCGACCTGGGCGCGGGGTGGTTCGAGGGGCTGACGCTCAAGAACCGCTACGGGCTTATCGCGCGGCTGTCGCTGTGGGAGAGCCTGGACGAGTATATAAATTCCCTCGACGATGAGGAGTTCAAACGGGCACTGGTGTTCCTGCGCCGCGCGTTCGCGGATTTTTCCTCCGCCGAAAAGGACAGCATAGCGGAAAATCTCGGTGAGATATGGGGGCTTAACGGCGCGGAGGTGAGCGAGGCGGTCAATGCCGTGCTCGATACCGCTTCGCAGGAACAGATAGCGGCTCTGGACGATTTTGACTTTGATATATAGATATATAGGAGAACGGTATGACCAAAAAACGCCTTGACAGGGACAAAAAATGGGGCTTTCAGGGATTTCCCTATTATCAGATGCGAATGGACACGGAGGATTTTCACGGGCTTGTCAGCATAATAAAACTGATTGATGGGGATTTTTTCTTCTGGGAATACCCCAAAGCCGGAAAAACTCCTGTATGCGGCAGGGGTATGCTGTGGCTTCAATTGATCCCCGACGGTCAGCACAGGGCGATAACGGCAAAATTTCTCCCCGCGACAAGGACGGTTCAGGGCGTAAGGTATTCAAAATCGGTCTCGATATGGTATGTCGACGTTATAGACGGCTGGGGGTACGACGAGGATAATGTCGCTTATTTCACGGATCAGTATCTGGACGTGATATTCGACGTTGAGGGAGATGTGGTCATAGACGACCGCGACGAGCTCGACGCCGCTTATAAGTCGGGAGATCTGTCCGAGGAACAGTATCAAAGGGCGATTGAGGAGGGGAACGCGATAGTTACGGAGCTTTGCTCGGACGTGATAAAAACACAGTTGTGGTGTGAAAACATTTTAGATATTGCAATGAAAAGAATTGAAAGAAACGATAATGTTTTCAAGAAAAATGTGTAACAGAAAATACTTATGGTTTTCCTAAGGCAAAGGAGGAAATATGGAGGTCGTATGCGGCGGGCGCGGCGATATCGGCTCGTGGATAGAGTTGGTGCGCGAGGTAAGCCCCGGTTTCCCCGGGCTTGAAACCGAGGAAGCGTTGAAGGAACACAAAAATACCGTTCTGAAATTCATGGGCGAAGAGCGGGCGCTGTGCGTTAAAATTCGCGGTGAGATCGCGGGCGTTCTGCTGTTTTCGGTAAAGCATAATATGATATGCTGCCTTGCGGTATCGCCCGCGCACAGGAGAGCGGGAGTAGCCTCCGCGCTGCTTGCGGCGGCTCTGGAGCGGCTTGACAGAAGCCGCGATATAACCGTGTCGACATTCCGTGACGGCGACGAAAAGGGCGTAGCCCCGAGAGCGTTATACAGGAAATTCGGGTTTGAGGAGGGCGAGTTGGTCGAGGAATTCGGTTATCCAAATCAAGTTTTCGTACTGCGTCCGAAAGCATAACAGAGGGAAATATGAAGACAGAAAGGTGTACAAAAGGCGCTTTTGCCATGACATTGAAAACCATCATAAGAATCACCGCAGTGATAATATTCCTTTATGCGGCGGTCGTATTTGTTGATTACGGCAGGGCGGTAAACGGCAGCTACCCCATCTTCTGTATAAATAACAACGGTCATTATCAAGGGTTAGGGTATTCGTATGATATGTATCCTCACCCGATAACGGGGGAAGTTGAGTATAGCTTTTATTTATTCGGCTGTCAAGTGGAATCAAACTTTACCAATTAGAAACGAAATCGGTTTAAAGCAACATAAAGCTCACGCAGCAAAGCAACGCTAAAAAAGAGCAACGTAAAGCCCACGCATGAATTTCAAAAAGGTCGAGTTTGCGAACGAAAACGAAGATCGGTTTCCGCAATCGATAGTTTTGCGCAACCATCACGTTGCGGCTTATGGCATTATGTCGCTTTTGCGCAAAACTTTGGAGTGGAG
>CAMWLH010000261.1 GCA_947175045.1 uncultured Clostridia bacterium
AAATTACAATGTAACACATTAAAAAAGAAAAAAACATTTATCGCAATAAATCAGTAAATTCACTGTTACAGTATTATGCACAAAAAAATCCCCCGTTGTTTATATTTTTCCACAATAATAATGATAATGAATTGACATTCGGGTAAGGATATTGTATACTTAAAGTAATAGGCATTTTAATTCGCAGCAGGGGCTTCGGGCATAAATGTCAAAACGGCGAAAGGGAAAAGGTTAGAAAATATGTTTTGCGTAAATTGCGGTAAGAGCTTGGTAAGAGGGTATCAGTTCTGTATTGAGTGCGGAACGCCCGTTGCGGATATGGAAGAGCCCGAGGAGGGCGCGGAGGGTATGCCCGAGGGCACGGAAGCTGCTCCCGAAACGGAGAACGGCTCATTGGTGTTCTGCCCCAATTGCGGAATGCATATGCAGGTGTCCACCGCCTTTTGTGAGACCTGCGGAATGCGTCTGAGCGGCGAGGAGAGCGCTCCGCCGCCTCCCCAGCAGAATTACCGGCCTGCCGTTCCGCTGTGGAACGAAGACCCCTTGGGCGGCGAGCTCAGCGGAATGTCCGACCAAGATATTGACAGAATAAATAATTTTATGAACGGCGTAAGTGATTTCGGCGTTTCCGAGGAAGAAACGGTCACCGAGATCGTTGAGGAAAACCTCGGCGGCGACATGGGGTATTCAAATTATCAGCCCGACTATGCCGATTTGGGAGCTTCGGGAAATATCCCGGGCGCTACTCCCGAGGAGATAGACGCGCTCACCGCGCAGCTTGCGCAGTATTCCGCTTCCGCGGGAGCTATCCCGACGGTAAGCGCTCCCGCGCCGCAGTCCGTTGTAAGTATGCAGGAGGAGATCGGCAGCGGCGAGGGCATAAGAATGAATAATTTCTCCATGGAAGCCGCGGAGGACGAGGAGCTTTCCATAACCGACGGAGTTCCGATCATATCGGGCGGCAGTATGGACGAAGACCCCAACGATACCGCCCCCATAAACCCCTATGGATTCCTTGACAATGATTTCGGCGATATGGATACATCCGCGGTAGCTGCGGCTCCGACTGCTGTTTCCGCCCCCGCCGCCGAAAGCGCTGCTCCCATGGTCGAGAGCATTTCCCCCACTGTTGAGGAAATAGTCCCCGCAGTCGAGAGCATTTCCCCGATCGTTGAGGACATAGCTCCTGCTGTCGAGAGCATTGCTCCGACGGTCGAAGATATTGCCCCCGACGTTGAGAGCATTACCCCAATTGTTGAAGATATAGCACCTGTTGATTATACCGTTCCGACGGTTGAAGATATCGCTCACGGTGTTGAGGATATCACGCCTGTTGCCGAGAACATCGTGCCGATCGCCGAGAGCATAGCCCCTGCCGTTGACTATTCCGCTGCTGCCGAGAGCATTTCTCCCGCACCCGAGGAGCCCGCTCCCGCTGCGGAGGAAAATATATCCGAAAAAGCTCCCCTTGATAGCGTTGAAGAATCTCCCGCCGTGCCGGAAAGCGTTCCCGCATTGCCCGAGCAGCCCGACGATGATTTTATGGATTACGGCGAGCCCTACATAGAGGAGGGACTTCCCGTCATAGCGGAATACACCGAGCCGTCCGCTCCTGCCGAGAATATCCCCGCTCCCGTCGCGCCCGCTGCCGAAGCGCCTGTCATGAGCGCTCCCGCTCCCGCCGCGGAAGTTCCCGAGCTTAACCGCCCCGAAGATGCGGGACGGAAGATTACCTATTGTCACAATTGCGGTCAGGATATGTTTGAGGACGAGGAGTTCTGCAAAAACTGCAGCGCTCCGAGAAACGTGGCGCTCGTGCCCGTTTCGCAGAGGAAGTCGAAAAAGCTCGTTCCGATAATAGCGGCAGCCGCGGTAGTCGTTGTGGGAGCCGCAGTGACGGTATTCGTGCTCAATCGCGGGGATACGGACAACGTTATTGACGACAGCACGCTCAGCGTTTCCGACCCTGTGGGAGACCCCGTAGGAAACAACGCGGCAGACCCTGCCGACACCGCCGAGCCCGACACCGCCGAAGAAACTGCGGATAATAATGCCGAGAGTGCGGAGGAAAATCTGTTCCCGCCCGCGCCCGATACCTCGTCCGACGGCGGCTCGCAGACCTCAGATACCGAGAAGTCCACCAAGACCACCCCCAAGCCCGCGACGACCCCGAAGTCCTCCGCGGCGACCACCAAGGCTACTACTCCCAAGCCCGTGACAACTCCGAAGCCGTCGACTGCCTCGACCACGCCGAAGCCTCAGACAGCCGCGCCGAAGCCCGCCACGACTACCGCCGCGCCCGCTACGACTCCGAAGCCCAGCGGCTCGACGACGGTCTCCTCATCTAAGGTGACCTCTCTTGAAAAGGATAGGAAAGCCATCACCGACGCAGTGGCGTTAATAGCGGGAGAGGTAGGTAAAATAGAAGCCCTCGCGCAGAACGTAGTGTACGCTATGGAGAACAGCAGCAACGGAGAGACCGCGCGCACAGCCTTTTACAGCCGCGACTTTGCCAAGAATATGTTAAGCTCCATCGACAGCGGAAAAGCCGCAGTAGATAACGCGGTAAGCGCAGCCGCTCCCAAGAACAGCGAGTTTGACAGCGCGTACGACAGTCTTGTAACGCTCCAGAGCAAGTATGAAGCTTATTATAAGTTTATAAAGTCCCCCTCGGGCAATACGAGCAAGTTCAGCTCCTCCTGCGGCACATATCTTTCGGGAGTGACGAGCTATATATCAAACTTCAAGTATTCCTCTCTCACAACAAGCTCCTATAACTCAAACGATACTTCACTTATGTATAAGTCTATCCTCAGCGACGCGGTAGCTGCGGCGAACAGCGCCGTAAGCGGCTTCAGTTCGATCGAAGGGTCGCTTTCGGGTCTGGACGATTCGGGCTTTGAAACAGCCGTTGTAAAGGAGCTTTCCAAGAGCGCGGTTTCCAAGAATTACGCGAACGCCGCCGCCAACGCCCAAAAGGTGGCAGGCTATGTCGCCATACTTTCGGGAGCGCCGTCGGAATACAGCTCGGCATACAGCAGCCTTAAGTCCGCGAGCAGCGAGCTTACCTCTCTGGTAGACCTGTTGGTAATGATTCAAGAAAACACGCTTGACACCTACACCGAGTCCAGCCAAGACGGGATATCCTCCGCGAAATCGTCGATAAGCAAAGTCAAAAATGCAGTATCATAAAAATAAACGCTCCGTGAAATTCCGCGGAGCGTTTTAATTTATACGTAATAAGGATCCGACCTGCAAAGCAGTATAATAAGGTCGATAAACCAGCCGAGTCCAAACAGCCCGAATGTCAATAGCCAGAGCAGCCCCGTGCCGATCTTTCCCTCATAAAAGCGGTGTACGCCGAATACTCCGAAGAACAGACACAGGAAAAACGCCAGCCATTTGCTTTTGGGTTTGCCCATGGGGATATAAGCGGGGCTAAAATTGTTATTGTTGTTATTATTGTTATTGTTTATGATGACCTGCGGCTGAGCCGTATTGGGAGCCGTCCTGAGCTCGCTGACCTGTCGTCCGCAGTGGGTGCAGACGACCGCGTCTATAACAATACGGGCGCCGCAGTGAGTGCAGTATTTCATGTTGGGATTATATTCCGCGTTCTGCCCGCCGTTGTAGTTTTCCACCGGGCGCGGCGGATATTGAGCCTCATAGGGCTGCATAGGCTGCGCGTACTGAGATTGCTGCGGCTGAGCATATTGCGTCGGCTGAGCGTATTGAGCGGGCTGCTGCATATAGGGGACAGCGGACTGATTTGGTTGACTTGGCTGATTTGGTTGATTTGGTTGATTGGGATTCCCGTTGGGATATATCTCGCCGGTCTGTGGGTCGACATAAGCCTGCGGCGCGCTCGGCTTTTTAAGACTTACTCTGTTGGAATTGCCGTTCATTTTGAAACCTCCGTCTGATATTGTAAGCTGACCGCCTGCCACAAAGACGGTATTAAATTGATTTAAAAATTTATTAATTTTAGGTTTTTTAAAAGTTTTAAAAAAGGAATTTTTACCCATTGAAATTAAAA
>CAMWLH010000262.1 GCA_947175045.1 uncultured Clostridia bacterium
CCTCCAGAGTAAGCCCGCTGTCGTAAACCAGCTTTGCGGTGCTTGTTCCGAGGTAGCGCAGGTGCCACGGCTCGTAGGCGTAGCCTGTAATATCCTCCTTGCCCTTGGGATAGCGGATAATAAAGCCGTATTTGTAACAGTTTGCGGCGAGCCATTTGCCCTCGGCAGTGTCGCCGTAGGACTGCTCCAGAGAGGAAACGTCGATAACAAGTCCCGTCTGGTGCTCGCTGTGCCCGGGAACGGATGACTGCATTTTTGCCTTTTCCTCGCCCTCTACCTCGCACCAGTACTTGAAAACCTCCACCTGTTTTTCATAGGAGCGGAAGCCCGAAACTATGCTCATATCAAAGCCCGACTCTCTTTTCATTCTTACAAACGCGTTGTAGGTATTACGGTCAAGACCGCTGCCGTAGTCCTCGGGCAGGCTTATTTCCTTATTGGCGATAACCACCCCGCCCACCGTGGTGACTCCGTCCTTTTTAACGGGCTTGGGCGGGTTTATCTTTGCGGTAACCGAGCCTACGCAGTTTATCTCGTCGAAATCGCTGACGTTAAGGCTGCCCATGCCCTTGATAACTCCCGCGGAATTGATGTTGAGCCTCCCCTTCTGGTTCAGCTTGCCCATGCTGAGTATCTTCATCTTTCCCGATATGGAGACGGTTGAGCCGCTTTTAGCGTTCAGCGTGCCGCGAACATATATCTCACCGCCTGCCGCGCATTTCAGCTTTCCCTCAACGGTGAGCTTAACGCCGTCCATAATGTACAGCTTTCCGCCCTCGCGCACATACAGCGTCTCATTCTCGGGAATGGTGGTGTTTTCGCGGATATATTCAGTTTTTTTAATATCGGTGACCGCCGCGCCGACCGTCGCTGCGGGAGCGGCAGCCTCCGTTTTTTTCGAGGACTGCGCCGACTGAAACAGCATTGCCGTCATAATCAGAAGTCCCGCTATCGCTCGCATGATCTTACCCATTCTCTACCTCTTTAACGCTGACATTATTTCTCGATGAATTTCAGATCCGAATCGGGCACTCCGTCAGCGACAAATCTCTCCGCCCTCACACTAAGCTCGAATTTCTCTCTTAACCGCATTATCTCCGTCATCATAGGCGATGAGTGGTGAAGGTCGATCGCCGCCTGATCCTCCCATACGTCTATAAGCAAAACGGTTTCGGGATCGTTCATGGGAAAAAAATATTCATACCGCAGATTGCCCTTTTCCGCGCGTATCCTATCGGCAGTCCCGCCGCTTTCCATTTCCTCGGCGAATTTTCGGGCGCTGCCGTTCTCACCCGTATAGTATAAATTAACAGCTATCATATCACCGACCTCCCGCCGTTTATATCATATCTTTAATTGTATCATTAAATTCGCTTTTTGTCAACCGCCGCTAAAAAATTTTAAGAATAAAGGGGATCGTGACTTCTCCCGCCCCTTTTTTTCATCTCACATAATAGTTCCCGCTGTCGCCCAGAGTATAGACCCCGCTTTCGGGTATATCGGGTATGGGAACGCTGCGCAGAATATTCCCCTCGCTGTCGGAGAGGATAAGCGTTTCGCCCGACTTAAGGCTGAAATTAGCCTGATACTGCATAAGAGCGTCGCTCGTCTTGTTGTTGTTCATAACGATAAGAAGCTCCTCGCCTGCCTTGATCGTGTGTGATGGCAGCTCCCACCGTGTGAGATTTTCCGCGCCGTCGGTGAGATACAGCCCGCGAGTGCTTGCGTCCTCCGCGTTGGGATTATACAGCTTTATCCACCCCGCGCCCTTTGCGGTGCTTATTTCGGTGATACGCAGCGGAGTATCGTGGAGCTCCGCTTGCTCGGTGAACAGTCTTACGTTCACCCGACCGTCCCTTGCCATATCGGCGGTTATGGTGATATTCGGCTCGAAGTATTCCTCGCCGTTTATCTCCCACTTAAGGAACCCGAAGCCCTCAAAGGTCTCCGCGCTTATCGGTACTCCGCAGGCGGTGAAATAGCTTCCGTAAGCCAGCCCGCCGACCGTGGTCTGCGAATTAAGGCTCGCGGTCGCTCCCCGCGCTCCCGTAAGAGAGATATCAAAGGTCTCATTTTCGTAATCGAACTGCCGGCTGACATGGCGCATTACAAAGCTGCTTCGGCGCTGCGCGAAGTCCCGTATCTGCTCGCGGCTGTCCGCAAACGTCCATTGATTTGCCCACTCGCTGGTAATGCCGCGCTCAAGAGCGTACATCTGCTCGGGGTCGCTTTTTTCAATAAGCTCGTCAAGCGTTTCAATGATATTCTCCGTGCTGAAAGCCCCGCTCATTATGTCGCAGAGATCATTCGCGAGCTTCTGCCGCATATCCTCACGCTGAAGCAGCGCGATAAGCGCCTTGCTCTCGCCGCTCATATGCTGACCCGTCAGCAGGTCGGACAGCGTGTTCAGCCTGAAGCCCTCTCCGTAAAGTCCCCATGCGTACTCCGCGTCAAAGAACATATACCGCCAGCGCCCGTCCATAAACTCCGAGGTGATCTCCTCGCCCTCCTCGGGGTAGTATCGGAACGCTTTATAGTTGTTGCCGGGCCAGTCCTTGTTGGAAATAAATATCTCCAAGGCGTAGTACTGCATTAGGTTGTCGATATCCACCAGCCCGCAAAATTCCTCAAAGACCTTGTCGTCCGTCATGTCCCTGTCGAAATATTCCGTGACCTTTTCGTAGTCCGCCAGCGCGCGTTCGCTGCCCTCTTCGGGGTATTCCGTGTTGGAAACTATCTCGTACTGCTCCTTATTGCCGCCGAATTGAGTTTCGAGGTAGTCCTCGTTGTAATTCTCGTGCAGCCATGCGTAGCCGTAATACTCCCCGTTGAGGAACACCGCCGCCGGCGTGACGTGCTGCGTCACGGGGTAGCCGTACTCCCGCGCCAGCGTTGCCGAAAGCTCGTCGCGCACTCCCGCGAACTCACGGTCGTTAGCGCCGTTGCGCAGCACTACCCTGTCATATTTCGATATCGGCATACCCGTTTCCGTCACCGCGTCGGGGAAGAAGGGGTACTCGAATTTACCGTGCTCGGGGTCGTATTCCCTGCGGGCGATAAGCCGCAGAGATTTCTGATCGGGAACGCGGGAATACCCGCCCGACAGCCTTACTCCCGCCGCCTGGGAGATAACGTTCTTACCCGTGCTCTCAAACACCTCGACATAGATATCGCGCTCGCCCTCTCGCCCGCTGAGATAGTAGTTCCCCGGAGCATTATAGGGAATTTCCTCCCCGGGATGTTCCGCGACATACTCGTCGTATATCTTGCCGGGCACGGCGATACCGTACTCGTAATCGTAAAGATTATAAGGATCGGTGGAGAGCACGAAAACCAGTGTGTCGGTGCTGAACCGCTCGCGGACGTCCTGCCCCACCACAAAGCTGCGGGTATTGATGTCCGACCGCTCGCCGTCGCTCACCGAGAACGCCTTGACCGTCACCGCGCGGGTCTCCGTGCCCGCGTTTATATCAATGGGAGCTATGTAGCGGCATTTCTCGCTCATTTCGGGATCGCTTCCATCAATAGTGAAATATATATCCGCGCCCTTGTCCGCGGTAAGCTCCACCGAGATATTCTCTGAGTAGAACGCGGCGGGCAGCGAGAACTCCACCCCCGCGGCTGCCGCTTGGGGAACGTTTTCCTCAACGGGCGGAGCCGCCGCGGCAACGTCCATCAGCTTTATGCTGCCGTCCTCCTGCTCGATCAGCGTGACCGTCACTGGCTCGGCGGGCTCTCTGCCGTATATTATCGCCGCGGCTGCTCCGACAGCGACAACGGCGGCAAGAAAAATAAATCGTTTCATAGCACCCTGCCGCATCTGAAATGCGGCACTCCTTTCATAACTCGGCGCAGACCGCGGACGTTTCTAATCAGCCCCCCAGCCGCGATATAATTTCCCAGTTATTAAAGCCAGGGAAATTCTCCCTCATAGATTCCTCAAAATATACAACGGTGCTTTTAACGAGTGGAAAATAATCGTTCTGATAAGCCTGACTGTAAAAT
>CAMWLH010000263.1 GCA_947175045.1 uncultured Clostridia bacterium
TCTTATAACAGGAGGTGCAGCGAGCGGCAAGTCGCGCTGGGCGGCGACCTATTTTTCTGCCTGCGACTATGTGCTTTATCTCAAGGCGGGCGGCGAGGTGGACGCGGATACTCTGCGGCGCATTAAGTTCTCGTGCAATCAGAACGGCGTTGAGTGGGATATAGTTACCGCGGGGCGGGTCGACCTTGCCGGCGAGGTCACAGACCACAAATTCGTCATTTTCGACAGTATAAGCTCCTATGCGCTGATCGTGATGAATGAGATGTGCCCGAGCGGGGAAGCTCCCGATGACGCTCTTAAAAAAGCTATTGAAAGGCGTGTGATCGAGGGTATAATGGCTATACGGGAAAAGGTGGACGAAAATGGCGGAAGCATGATATCCATCACCCTTGAAACAGGATTTTCCGTTACTCCCGAGAACAGGCGGCAGGCGATCTTCAGAGAGATAGTCGGTACGGTGAACCAGCGTATCGCCAATACCTCCGAGGAGGTATATTTCTCCGCCAGCGGTATCCAGTTCAAAATCAAATGAGAAAGGATAAAATACTATGACCTTTGAAGAATTCATTATGCAGGCGAGAGAAATGAACGCCTCGGATATTCATCTTACCGTCGGACTGCCTACGGTAGTACGTATCAACGGCGAATTGCAGAAATTCACCGACCTTTCGGACAACGTCGTAAACAGAACGATTCTTTCCATACTTAACGCGGAGCAGGAAAAGCAGCTCACCGAGGGCAACGACATTGATTTCAGCTTCGAGCTTAAAAACGGCGCCAGGCAGCGCGTCAATGTGTTCCGCCACAGCGGAAAGCTGGCGTGCTCCATACGTCTGCTCAACGCTAAAATTCCCGAGCTCAAGGAGCTGGAAATGCCCGCCGTGCTGCTTGACCTCGCCAAAAAGCGCCGCGGTCTGATACTTGTTACCGGACCTACGGGCGCGGGCAAGTCCACCACGCTTGCCGCTATGATAGAGCACATCAACAGAACGCGCGCCTGCCACATCATCACCATAGAAGACCCCATCGAGTACCGCTACTCGCAGGAAAAGGCGACCATTCACCAGCGCGAGCTGGGCAGGGACGTTCCCTCGTTCAGCTACGCTCTGAGAAGCGCGCTGCGTGAGGACCCCGACGTTATACTTATCGGTGAGATGCGCGATTACGAGACCATCTCCCTCGCGCTTACCGCGGCTGAAACGGGACACCTTGTATTCGGAACGCTGCACACCTCCAGCGCCGCGCAGACAATCGAGCGTATCATCGACGCCTGTCCCACCTACGCGCAGGATCAGGTGCGCACGCAGCTCTCCAACATTATCCAGGGAGTTATCGCGCAGACGCTGCTGCCGCGCTCCGACGGAAAGGGTCGTGTTGCGGCTGTCGAGGTAATGCTGGGTACCGACGCGGTAAAGAACCTTATCCGCTCCAACAAGATACCCCAGATGGAGACCACCATGCAGGGCGCTGCCCAGTTAGGTATGCAGACCCTTCAGGACAGCCTGGCTCACCTCTACAACCAAAGGCTCATATCCTACGAGACCGCGCTTGAGTATAGCACCAACACCTCCGAGATGGAGAAAAAGCTGCTCTCGAGAAATTGAGTAAAATTTTTTCGCGGCAAGTCAGCTTATAAACCACTTCTCCCCGCAGTTTCCTGCGGGGAGAATAACTTCTGATCTCGTTCAGCCCCTGAACCGGACGCAGAGGCTTTATTCTTCGGGCGCTATGTTGTAATCTCCGCCCTCCACTTTCAATGTGCCGCCTTCGACAAACAATCTTGCCATCTTCTGGCGTGCGTTGTAGTAGATCGCCTGAACGGTCGTCCTGGCTACCCCCATACGCTCCGCCGCGCCGCTTTGCGTAAGTCCGACATGGTCGATAAGCCGAACGGTCTCGTACTCTTCGACAGTCATCGCTTCCTCCCGCCCATTCGCAGTAGGGTAATTTGCGGTAAGCACCGTTACCTTGGGCAAAGCAGCAACTTTTCTCTTTCTCTTATGTCTTGCCATATTATCCTCCTTGTCTTAGCTCTCGTCCCTCGGCGCCGCATTTAACAGGGGCTGTACGAAGGACATCACAACGGTTTTATTGCCGGTTAAACTCATTATAGCATACTTATCAGAAATTTTCTACATAATTATTAAAATTTTTTTGTTTTTTTTCAAAAATTTTTGTATATTTGACATAAAACATCAAATCTGACATTTACAATAGGTTTCCGGGCGATTGCTCCTGGGTTTTACGGGGACGTATAAGCCCATATAGCGGTGATCTGTGATGCTGTTAATATATGCGACCGAAAGTAAATGCTTGTGTTGACAAGGATTAAATTCTTGCGGGGCGGTTCGCGGTTAGGAGCGGTGTGCCCCTTAATGCGCGGGCGCTGTGCCGCTGTTTTTTCCGCGCAATTTTTATAAAAAATTTTACATTTCCTATTGAAAAAAACAAGAAGTTGCTGTATAATATAAATGTATGGTCGGTGTCTTGTCCGTTTTGGGACAAGCTGCGGCTAATTTCTGAAAGGAGTTATAATTCTATGACTTATTCTCATGAGGTTGCCAATATGTGCCCCGTTGCACAGGGCGTAGCTCACGGCGCTGCTCCTATCCCCGAGGAGGCAAAGTGGGTAAAGGCAAAGGAAATCAAGGACATCTCCGGCTTCACACACGGTATCGGCTGGTGCGCTCCCCAACAGGGAACCTGCAAGCTGTCCCTCAACGTCAAGGAGGGCGTTATTCAGGAGGCTCTCGTTGAAACCATCGGCTGCTCGGGCATGACCCACTCCGCGGCTATGGCGGCGGAAATTCTCCCAGGCAGGACTATTCTCGAGGCGCTCAACACCGACCTTGTCTGTGACGCTATAAATACGGCTATGAGAGAACTGTTCCTCCAGATCGTTTACGGCAGAAGCCAGTCCGCGTTCTCCGAGGACGGTCTGACCGTCGGCGCGGGTCTTGAGGATCTGGGCAAGGGTCTGCGTTCGCAGGTCGGCACTATGTATGGTACTCTGGCAAAGGGTCCCCGCTACCTTGAAATGACCGACGGCTATGTAACGGGTATCGCTCTTAACGAAGAGAACGAGATCATCGGCTACAAGTTTGTAAACTTCGGCAAGATGATGGACTTCATCAAGAACGGCGACGACGCTAACACCGCGTTTGAAAAGGCTCAGGGTCAGTACGGGCGCGTAGCCGACGCGGTAAAGGTCATCGACCCGAGAAAGCAGTAAGGAGGTAAGAAGAATGGCTTTATTTGAATCATACGACAGACGTGAAAAGCAGATCCTGGCTGTTATCAAGGAATACGGCATCAACTCCGTTGAGGAGTGCGCCGAGGTCTGCAAGGCAAAGGGTCTGGATATCTACAAGCTGGTAGAGGGCATTCAGCCTATCTGCTTTGAGAACGCTAAGTGGGCGTACACCGTAGGCTGCGCTATCGCCATCAAGAAGAACTGCACAAGAGCTGCCGATGCTGCTGCGGCTATCGGCGAGGGTTTGCAGGCATTCTGCATTCCCGGTTCGGTTGCGGATCAGCGCAAGGTTGGTCTGGGTCACGGAAACCTGGGCAAGATGCTGCTTGAAGAGGAAACCAAGTGCTTCTGCTTCTTGGCGGGTCACGAGTCCTTTGCGGCTGCCGAGGGCGCTATCGGTATCGCGGAGAAGGCTAACAAGGTTCGCAAAGAGCCGCTGCGCGTTATCCTGAACGGTCTTGGCAAGGATGCTGCTCAGATAATCGCTCGTATCAACGGCTTCACCTATGTTGAGACCGAGATGGATTACTACACCGGCGAGGTAAAGGAAGTGTTCCGCAAGCCCTACTCCGACGGTCTGCGTGCTAAAGTAAACTGCTACGGTGCTAACGACGTTACCGAGGGCGTTGCTATCATGTGGAAGGAGGGCGTTGACGTTTCCATCACAGGTAACTCCACCAACCCCACCCGTTTCCAGCACCCCGTTGCGGGCACCTACAAGAAGTGGTGCGTCGAGAAC
>CAMWLH010000264.1 GCA_947175045.1 uncultured Clostridia bacterium
CTGCCCCAGACGGTGTTGAACAGATATTCTTTTTTCAGGGCCTTGCCCTGATTTTCGATCAGAAGCGCCAGCAGATCGAACTCCCTCGGGGGCAGTTCCGCAGGCTTTCCGTCAATGACCGCCGTTTTATCTGCAAGATTAAGCGTCACGCCGTCCGCCGACAATATATCACGCTGATACCGCCGTTTGAATATCCCCTTGATCTTAGCTGTAAGAATATCAATGTCATAAGGCTTTTCAATATAATCATCCGCGCCGAGATCAAAGCCGTTCAGCTTGTCCTCCTTGCCCGTTCTGGAGCTGACGATCAATATGGGAGTATCAGCGTTTTCCCGAAGCTTGGAGCAGACCGCAAAGCCGTTCGCATCGGGAAGATTGATGTCAAGCACCACAAGCCTTGCGCCGTATCGTTCAAAAAGCTGCACGGCACGTTCTCCGCTGTCTACGCTCGACACGGTATAGTTTTCCTCACGCAGAAAATCGGTCAGCAAGTCCGCTAGTTCCTTATCGTCTTCAACTATCAGAATATCGGTCATAATATCACCACCTACAAGTATTGTACCATATTCGCGGAAATATAGCAAGAGGTCAGAACCAAAATTCTAACCTCTTACCTCTAATTACCAACCCTGTTCCATTAGCCAGTTATTTAACTCTCTTTCACGGTCGCGAAGCTCCTTATCGCCGCCGTCAAAATGCCCAATTTCCTTTTCGCCGACGATACCGCCGTCCACGATATACAGCACTCTGCTGCACTTGGCGGCGACCTTTGGATCGTGGGTGACGCACATGATCGTAGTACCGTCACGGTTAAGCGAGAGCAGCTCATTCATCACCTCGTCGGAACTCGAACGGTTGAGCGCACCTGTCGGCTCGTCGGCAAAGATCATTTTGGGATCGTTTATCATACTGCGGCAGATACAAGCCCTCTGTAACTGTCCGCCCGAGATCTCGTTGATGTCGTTGCCGCCTACGTCGTCAATGTCGAGCCTGCGCATAAGCGCTCTGCCGCGCTCCTCGGTCTGCCTGCGGCTCTCCTTGTTCTTTTTCGACTTTACTGCAGGGAAAATGATATTGTCAAGCACTGAAAGATTTTTCATCATGTACATCTGCTGGAAAATAAAGCCCATTTCATCAAGTCTGAGCCTTGCAAGCTCCTTATCGCCGAGCTTTGCCGTTTCTTTGCCGTTAAAGAACACCTTGCCGGAGGTTACTCTGTCCATACCCGAAGCGCAGTAGAGCAGAGTGGATTTTCCCGAACCGGAAGGTCCCATAACCGCTACCATTTCGCCCTCGCTTATCGTCAGGTCAATGTTTTTCAGCACATTGTTCTGGTGCTTGTTTACGATATATGTCTTGCAAAGTCCCTTTGTCTGTAAAACCGTATTCATTGTAAAATCCTCCTTATTTAAAACGCTCGGCGGTCGGTGAAATTTTTCTTTGAAAAATTTCACCTCGCAGATACCGATGAGCTCCGCTTCGCTGCGTTCATCAGTATCTCCCGCCTCGCTTATTCTATGCTTGCCGTATCGGAAGCCTTAATAGTTTTTGTGTAAAGCGCGGTCAGATACGAGCCTATGACAGTAACGCCGATGAGAATTCCCGGGCATATCAAAAATATCTCAATAGGATCAATGTCGCATTTTAAGCCCGATATGTCTCCAACCATGTTACCTACCCAATTCATCATCACATTGCTGATCGGCATAAGCACCGCCGCGGACAGGATACAAGCGAGTATCGACGCGATCACAAACCGCAATGTATGCTGCGCGGCAATACTGCCGTCGGTAACTCCCACCGCTTTCATAAGCGCTATCTCGCTCTTTTCCTTTGCAATGAAGCTGCGTTCCATAAGAATGACGATCATTGCCGTAACAATGATGGTAAGTATCATCATTATTTTCTTGATAAAGTTAAGTGTGTCGGACATTCCCGTAAAATTATTGATGAATTCCGATGTCGTATACACCTTGTCGGTGTCTAACAGGTCTTTAAGCTTTTCAATATTTTGGTCTATTTGCTCCTTGTCGAGACTGCCGTCAAAGTGTACCTGCACGCCCATCACATTGCTTGCCGGCAGATGTCCGAGGTCAAAATCTTTATATAGAGAAGCGGCATTAGTGGGGTTAACGAACGTAGAAAATGTTCCCGTTATGATAAACTCGTATTCTTTATCATTTATTACAGTCGTTACCCTGTCGCCGATCTCTGCGCCTAAGTTAACGAGGGTATTTTCCGTTACAATTATCTCGTCGGCTTTCTGCGGCGGGCTGCCCTTGTCCGCACGGAGAGTATCGGTCGTTTCACCTTTAGTAATGCGGAAATTGAGCTTTGCCGTTTTGTCTTTGTGCGAGGTTTCAAGCTGTGTGCCCAACGTCATTGTGCATTTGCCCGGCATTCCGTTATCTGCAAGAAGCTTTTCGGTCTGCGCAATGATACGTTTATGATCACTTAGGTCTGTCATCTGCTCTCCGATTATTTCTGCGTCCATGATATGCGCTTCACTTGAGGGTAAATCGAAGAAACGCAGCAGCTTTTCACTTTTGAGCGTCAACGCAAAATTTGACATGAATGTCATCAACAATATACAGAGCGTGAACACGACCGTTATTACAGAAAACTGTTTAGGTGAGCTGAGAAAATCGTTGACCGAGAGAAATGCGATTGACGGCAGCTTTGAGCGCCCCAAGCGCAAGAGACTCCTTTTTCGGAAACGCTCGCCTGTCTGTCCGTTTCTTACCGCGTCGATCGGCGAGAGCTTATTTACTCTGTGTGTGCAGCTATAGCAGAACAGCAGGATAATGATAACTACCGCCGCGGAACTTAAGATTCCCATAAAAGCGCCGCTCTCACTGCCGAGAACCATATTTCCCGATACGGTTTTCATCATCATATCCCCGAGAGGTATAGAACAGAAATATCCTATCAGTGTACCGATTACTGCAATAGCAAGGTACTTGACAATATACAGGCTTCTTATACTGCCGTTGTCGATACCGACCGCTTTCATCACGCCGATCTCGTGGAATTCCTCGCCGATCGTAAAGCCTATCGTGAAACGCAGTACCACAAAGCCTGTGAACATCAGCACGACGCTGATTATCATTAAGACATAAGCCGAAAGCATATCATAGAGATAAATATTCTTGCTTTCTTCCCGTGTGGTGACGAATACACGGTCATAATCCTTTGCAAGCGCCTTTATTTCATCAACATCCGATGTATTTATATAAAGCTGCTTGTAATCCATGGTGTGAGTGGCTTGCTCCTTGTCAAGGCGGTCATAATCAGCAGAGTTTATGATAAGACATGGAGAATCATTTCTTTCCGAACCGAACAGCGCACCCTTAAATCGACCCATAAATTTCAGCGTAAGATGACTGTCACCAACATCAAGCTCCACCTCATCGCCCTCTTTTATATCAATGTCTTGTAAAAAAGGAGCGGTGGCATAAAAACAGCCCTTGTCCACGCTTTTTATGATGCTGTTGCTCTCATCAAAATAGTTGATAGCCATTTCACTATCGGAGATCAACCGGGCGGAGTTCGCGAAATTATCGAGCTTCTTTCCGTTATGCTTGAATCTTGAACTGAATACATCCAGACAACGCTCGGTCTTTATCTTCTTGACGCAGGTAAGCTTTGCTATCCTTTCCTCGGCGTCGTTTTCCCCCAAAGTCAGCACGGTGACATCGGGAACGCCCGCCACATCAAAGTAATGCTCGATACCGCCCGTCACGGCTATGATGTTGTTTACTGCCGCCGCCGCAAACATCGAGCATAAAATAACAAACAACAGCAGAATGATATTCATGGTTTTCTTGCGTTTAAGGTCTTTTTTCAGTACTCTGAAGAACATAGCGTATACCTCTTTTCTTACGGTTGGTTTTCCCTATGCTCTGATTATAGCATATAAATTCTTAACAAGTCTTTAACTTTTGACAGAATACAAAATTTTTTTATACAATTACCAAAACTAAGGC
>CAMWLH010000265.1 GCA_947175045.1 uncultured Clostridia bacterium
GGCGAATACGCGGTAGCGGATTCCGATATCAGAAATCAAATACTCGCTTCCCTCGAGCTGGGGCTGCTGCAAAAATACCGCGACTGCCCGTTCTGGAGCATGAGTTCGGCTTCCCTGCTGGGACGCAAGGTAAGCTATCCCACCTATGACTATGTAAACGAGGTATCGTTCGGCGGCATACGCTTTATGACCTACAACTACACCGACGCGGAGTGGGAGAAATATTGCGCTGACAACAACTATCAGCTCAATTACCAGTAATTTTTTGGCATATGGGCATAACCGCATAAGGCAGGGCTTTATGCGGTAAAGCCATATTTATCTCATTGACGGGTGGCAATATATGTAAGCCGCATAATAAACGCACGCAAAGATCAGCTTAAAGCCCACGCGGGAAATTTTTCGCAAGCCGTTGTAAAAGCACAGTTAGGTTTTGCGCAAAAACGCGTAGCTGCTTATAGTGTTTTGCGGCATTTTGCGAAAAACTCCGCAAAGCGGAACAGAGCTTTTACGATGGGCTAACGCTGACATTGCCAAGGCAAGTTGCAGCGGTGCGAAAAATTTTTAAAATATGAGGAAAGGGCTAAAACATGGGAAAACTGTGGATCTACATACTAAAGCGTATCCTGCTTATGCTGATGGTCTGCTTTATTATCATGACGATATGCTTTGTGATGATAAGAATGCTGCCCGATCAGCTTCCGCGCGGAAACGGGGATTACGCGGCAGCGGTGCTTGCCATGCGCAAGGCGTGGGGCTACGACGAGCCTATACTCACCCAGTATCTGATCTTTCTTAAAAAGATATTCACCGAGTGGGACTGGGGCGTATGCACAAAGGTTGGCACTTATCTTAATCCCGTTACGAATCATATCGCGGAGAAGCTGCCCGCAACGATAGCCATAAATCTTTCCTCCGTTCTGATAAGCATTCCGCTGGGACTGCTTTTCGGTATCTACGCGGCGCTTAAGAAAAACAAATGGCAGGATCATATCATTTCAGTTCTTACTATGCTGTTTATTTCGGTGCCCGCCTATGTTTATGCTTTTCTGGTGCAGTATTTCTTCGGCTACAAGCTGGGCTGGTTCCCTATAATAATGGCTTCGGGAACAAATTATTTTTCATGGGAAATGATAAAGTCAATGATACTGCCCGTAATGTCAATGTCTTTCGGAACTATCGCGGGACTTATGCGCTCCACCCGCGCGGAGCTCACCGAGACCCTCACGAGCGACTATATGCTGCTGGCGAGGGCAAAGGGGCTGACGAGGCGGCAGGCTACCCTGCGGCACGCGCTGCGGAACTCGATGGTGCCGATAATGCCGATGATAATAAGCGAGTTTGTTATGATATTGTCCGGCTCGCTTATCATAGAGAAGATATTCGGCGTTCCCGGTATAGGCAGCACCTATGTTTCTTCTATTCTCGAGAGAGATTACAGCCTGTTCCTGGCTGTAAGTATGTTCTATACGGTGATAAGCCTTGCGGCGACGCTGCTGATAGATTTGAGCTACGGCTTGGTAGACCCGCGCATTCGTATGGGAGGAGGAAAGAACAATGAATAATTTTCCCGATTTTCCCGACGAGAAATTCCGATTCGTAAAGCGGGACGAGGAAATTCAGGACACCGCGTTTGAGACCAAGCAGGTGGGTTATTTCCGAGACGCGATGCGGCGCTTCAAGAAAAACAAAAGCTCCGTTGCGGCGGCGATAATTATCATTCTGCTTATACTTTTCGCCATACTCACCCCGATTTTTTCTACCTATAATATGGGATTTACCGATTCCTACTATACATTTACCCGCCCGAAATGCACGCTTTTAAGCGGATTGGGTATATGGGACGGCACCTCGAACCGCACCGTAAATCAGCAGACCTACGACTATTACGACGCGGCGGGAGCAGTTCTGGAGGTAAAGGACGTTTACGAGGTAACGGACAGCGGTAGGACTACCACCTATTACGATGTTAAAATAGACGACTATCTTGCCGTTGGCTACGAGTACATCAACCTTACCCGCTCGGAGTACGAGGCGGCTCTCGCCTATGAAAAGGAGACGGGAAAACAGCTCTTCTACCCGATGGTAAATCTTAACGAGGTTCAGCAGGAGTCAAACGCCGTCGACGCCAACTATTGGTTTGAGCATAATCAGAGGGGCGTGGCAAAGAGGGACAGCGACGGCAATTATATCCCGATATACAAGACCGACGAGGCGAGCGTGGACGGATTAGCCTACTACACGATGAAAATGAACGGAAACCAGTATCAGGTGCGCGTTTACTATTATGACTGGTTTACCTATAAAAACGGACAGGCTCCCGCGTTCCTTTTCGGGACGGATTATATGGGGCATGATATACTGTCGCGTCTTGCTTCGGGAGCGAGATTCTCGCTTATGCTGAGCGTTATAGTTTCGGCGATAAACTTTATTATAGGAACGATCTACGGCGCGATCGAGGGCTACTACGGCGGCAAGGCAGACCTTATCATGGAGCGTATAGCGGATGTGCTGTACTCCGTGCCATATATGGTGCTGTTCTCTCTGCTTCAGCTTCGCTGGGGAAAGGAGATAGGCGTTGTGGGAGCGCTGCTGCTGGCGTTCGTGCTTACGGGCTGGATAGGCGTGGCGAGCACGGTAAGAACGCAGTTTTACAGGTTTAAGGGACAGGAGTATGTTCTCGCGGCGAGAACTCTCGGCGCAAAGGACGGGCGGCTGATCGCGCGGCATATTCTGCCGAACGCGCTGGGAACCATCGTTACCTCCTGCGTGCTGATGGTTCCGGGAGTGATCTTCACGGAGTCTTCGCTGTCGTATCTGGGAGTGCTCAATCTGGACTCCTCCACTCTGACAAGCGTGGGAACCATGCTTTCGACCGCGCAGTCAGCACTGTCTACCTATCCGCACGCGATATTCTTCCCCGCGCTGTTTATTTCGCTGATGATGATATCCTTCAATCTTTTCGGAAACGGTCTGAGAGACGCGCTCAATCCTACTCTAAGGGGCGCTGACGAATAAGGGGGACAGTTATGGAAAACAAAAAGATATTGGAGGTAAGCGGTCTTACCGTCTCCTTTAAAACCAACGACGGGCTTGTCCACGCGGTAAGAGATGTGAGCTTTGATCTTATAAAGGGCGAGACGCTGGCGATAGTCGGCGAGTCCGGCTCGGGAAAATCCGTGACCTCGCGTTCGCTTATGGGACTGCTTACCCCCAACGCCGTTGTTGAGAGCGGCACTATTATGTATGAGGGAACAGACCTGCTTAAGCTCAGGGAGGATCAGTTCCACAAATACCGCGGGAATAAAATTGGTATGGTGTTTCAAGACCCCCTGTCCTGTCTGAATCCTATTTTGAAGATAGGAAAGCAGCTCACCGAGTCCATGCGGCTCAACGAGAAGATATCCAAGGCGGACGCAAAGGCGAGAGCGCTGAAGCTGCTGGCGGGTGTTGGCATACCCAACCCCGAGCGCTGCTACGATCAGTATTCCTTTGAGCTTTCGGGAGGTATGCGGCAGCGCGTGGTGATAGCGATAGCTCTTTCGGCGAACCCCGAGATACTTATATGCGACGAGCCGACGACAGCTCTCGACGTGACCATTCAGGCGCAGATACTGGAGCTTATAAACGAGATAAAGCGCGAGCGCGGCTTGTCGGTAATATTTATCACCCACGATATGGGCGTTGTGGCGAATATGGCGGACAGGATAGCGGTAATGTACGCGGGGAAGATCGTGGAGTACGGCACTGCGGAGGAGATATTTTACAGTCCCGCTCACCCTTATACCTGGGCGCTGCTGGCTTCCATTCCCGATCTGGATACCCATGAAAAATTGGAGTCTATACCCGGAACGCCGCCGAATATGCTGTTCCCACCCAAGGGGGACGCATTTGCGGTGCGCAATAAGTACGCGATAGCTCTCGATTTTGAGGAACAGCCGCCGCTGTTTGAGATAACTCCCACCCACTACGCCGCGACATGGC
>CAMWLH010000266.1 GCA_947175045.1 uncultured Clostridia bacterium
AAGGGACGCTATGACCGCTTACAGACACAACTGGAACGACCTTATGATTACGTTCGAGGACGTTGAGGACAAGCTGATAATTCAGGGCTACTTCGGCTCGGAAAGCAACCGCAATTTTGAGGTAAGATTTGCGGACGGCACACGCTATGCTTATGATGATTCGGAAAATCCCATCAAGCAGGTTCACGCGACCGAGTATGACGATTGGATGACAGCATGGAGCAACAACGGCATTGCGCTGCACGGCGACGGCGGCAACGACAATCTTACGGGCGGCGCGGGTGATGATATGCTGTTCGGCGGCATCGGAAACGATACGCTTAACGGAAACGACGGCGACGATATCCTTGACGGCGGCGAGGGCAATGACTTCCTCTACGGCGGCTTGGGCAATGACACCTACAGATTCGGTATCGGTTACGGCTCGGATATAATCGAGGACAACGACGGCGACAACAACAAGGTAGAACTCCTCGGCATCGGCTCCGACGCGGTATCGTTTGAGATGACGGACAGCGAAGAACTGGTAATTACCATTACTGAAAGCGGCGACGTTCTGACGATCCGCAATTTTGACAGCGAGCGCTTTACGTTCGAGTTTGCCGATGAGGTATCCGGAATGTTCAATGTTGAAACGGGCAAGTTTGAGAGAATTCTCTCCGAGGAGGAACTGGCAGCGATTGAGGCGGCTAAGACCGAGGATGAGCTTGCTCAGGCGAATGCGGATATTCTTGACGAGCTTTACGCTGACGATAATTCCGTTTCCGATTTGCTCACGGAGAGCGATAACACCGTTATTTCCGAGATTTCCGACAGCGCATCTACATCGGATGAGAACGAAAATACGGCGGATCAAATCGACATTCAGGTGATGATACTCACCGAAAATATGGCGGCGTTCTCGAACGAGAGCAATATTTCGGACAGCATGAATATGCAGAGCAACACAGACAGCCTCGCGTATGCGGATCAGCTTTTGGTCGGCACTCAGGCGTCATAAAATAACCTTGGCACAAATTCATTCAATGCAGCAGCTTCAATGCTGCTGCATATTTTTTTGAAAGGGAGGTCGAAAAATGGAGAAAAAGCAGGACAGCGGGCTTACTTGCTTTATGATCGTGATGAAATTTCACGGAATCCCCATCACAAAAGAGCAGGCTGAAAACCTGTCGGTACTTGATCCCGGGCAGAAAACCGGAGAAATAGAAATAATCGAATCCGCGAAGAAGCTGAAAATGCGAGCGCGGCTCTGTCAATTAAATATAAGCAAGCTGAAAAACGTCAACGCTCCTATTATAGCGAAGAACAGCAACGGTGAGTTTTTCATAATAGCGAAATCCACGGAAGATAAATTCATGATTTTATTTGCGGATAAAACCCAACCCGAAATAAAATCCCGCGAGGAGCTTGCGGAGATCTGGGACGGCACAGCGGTTATTATCAGCAAAAAAGGCATTGCGGACAGAGAGGCGATTTTCAGCTTCAAATGGTTTATCCCGACGATCCTTAAATTTAAAAAGGAATTTATACAGGTTCTGATAGCCGTTTTTACGGTGCAGATTTTGGGAATTTTAACGCCCGTTATGACGCAGGTTGTTGTGGATAAGGTGTTGGTGCACCGCAGTATGTCAACGTTGAACGTACTCGCGATCGGGATCGGGATAGTTTACGTTTACGAGCTTATTCTGGGGCTTGCGAAAAACTACGTTTTCACGCACACGACCAACCGAATAGACGTAATGCTGAGTTTCAAATTATTTCGGCACTTGTTCGCGCTGCCGCTAAAATATTTTGAGTCAAGACGCGTTGGAGAAACGGTAGCTAGAGTGCGGGAGCTTGACAGTATCCGGAATTTTCTCACGGGTACTCCCCTGTCCTCAATGATCGACTTGATATTTATAATCGTGTACATAGTCGTGCTTTTTTTCTACAGCCCGATGCTGACGGTTATAGTGATATGCTCCATTCCCGTTTACGCGGTTCTGTCAGCCATCGTTACGCCGCTGTTCAAAAAACGACTTGATGAAAAATTTGAAACGGGCGCGAACACGCAGTCGTTTCTGGTGGAGTCCATAACGGGAGTTCAGACCGTAAAATCCTACGCTCTCGAGCCTAAATTTGAGAAAAAATGGGGCGACCTGCAATCCGATTACGTCAAGGCGAGCTATAAAACCTCAATGGTCTCGGCGACCGCCGGAACGACCGGGCAGTTTATCCAAAAGGTGTTTGATCTGCTGATCTTGTTTTTCGGAGCAAAAGCCGTAATGGACGGCAATTTCACGGTAGGACAGCTCGTGGCGTTCCGTATGCTTTCGGGCAGAGTAAGCGGTCCGGTGCTTCGGCTTGTACAGCTGTGGCAGGAGTATCAACAGGCATCACTTTCAGTAAAGCGTATCGGGGATATTTTCAATACCGCTCCCGAGCCGATTTTAAATACAAATCAGACTTCAATGCCGAAGATAAACGGAAAGATCGTATTTGATAAGGTCAGATTCAGATACAATCCGCAGGGCGGCGAGGTAATCAAAGGAATGAGCTTTGAGATCGAGCCGGATACGATAGTCGGAGTGGTCGGCAGAAGCGGCTCTGGCAAAAGCACGGTATCCAAGCTGATACAGCGGCTCTATATTCCCGAGGGTGGGAAAATCTCAATTGACGGCATGGATATTTCGCTTGTCAATCCCGCTATGCTGCGAAAACAGATCGGTGTTGTTTTGCAGGAAAACTTTATGTTCAACGGAACGGTCGCGGAAAACATCTCAATACACTGCCCCGCCGCGTCTATGGATCAGATCATAAACAGCGCGAAGATAGCGGGGGCGCACGATTTTATACTTGAACTCCCCGACGGTTATAATACTATAATCGGCGAAAAAGGAATGGGATTATCGGGCGGTCAGAAGCAGCGTGTCGCAATCGCGAGAGCAATTTTAAATAATCCGAGGATACTTATTTTCGACGAGGCAACGTCCGCTCTGGACTACGAATCCGAGAGCATTATCCAAAACAATCTGAAAGAGATATGTAAGGGACGGACGGTCCTTATAATCGCCCACAGACTTTCCACCCTGAAGGACGCGAATAAGATCATGGTTATTGACAGAGGCGATCTTGTCGAATACGATACCCACGAGAATTTAATGGAACAAAAGGGCTTATATTTCCACCTGTACAACCAACAGAAACGAGGTGATACCGATGAACAATACGCTGACGGAGTATGTTCTGAAGCACGGCAAAAAGCGTGATAAGGAACTGAAATATGATTTTATGCCATCGCTGCTTGAGATAATCGAGCGACCCGCGCATAAAGCGGGAACGGTTATAATTCTCGGGATATTTACGCTGCTTATCGGTGCGATAATCTGGGCTTGTGTTTCGGAAATCGACGTGGTTATAACCGCAAGCGGCAGCGTTCAGCCTATCGGAAATCTCAATGTGGTCAAAACCTATTCGGGCGGCACGGTAAAGATGATAAATGTTTCCGAGGGAGATTTTGTCGAGCAAGGCGATGTTTTGATAGAGCTTGATTCTGAGGCGCTTGAAATTGATGTTGATCAGCTCAAAAATCAACAGGCAATTCTCGAGGCTCAGCGGGATATTTACACGAAAATAATCGGCGGCAGCGATCTGTCCAAGATAAAAATAAGCGACTATTCCGACTATCTCAAGCCATATATCCAAGCGATAATTGATGAAAATACGGGATATAAAAATACGCTTGCTAATCTTGAAAACGAAAAAAAGTCCGCCGAGATCAACAGGGATATCGCTCAACTACAGCTGGAGCAGTATCAAAGCACGGGCGGCACGGAGCGTCAGATCAAGGCGCAGGAATTGTCGGTTCAGCAATATGCTTTGGCGGTGGAGAACGCAGAGCTGCAGATATCCAATACAAAGGCGCAGTACAGTTCACAGGTGAATTCCAATATTTCCGAGATCGGCGGCAAGCTTGACGAGATTAACGTAAATCTTG
>CAMWLH010000267.1 GCA_947175045.1 uncultured Clostridia bacterium
TCGGGGTAGTTCAAATATCCCTGCCATGAAAGCGTCCGATTGTCGGTCGGATAATTAAATGTAATTTTTTCTCCCGCCGAATGACTGCCCTTAAGCACCTCATGGAGTGTCAGATCGTAGCAGCTTACAAAACAATTGACATACTGGCTTATGCTGTTGATAATATGCTCTCGATAATACAGCGACGGCGAATTTTCAGCCGGATATATTGTGTCAACGGTGCATATAGCGACTAAATCGCTTTCGGTTATAAGTTCACTCAAGGATGTCTCACCGCGCCAAGTGACAAATGCATTTACACTGAGCGGAAACTCCGACTCACTCAACTGAATTTCTTCATTTGCTTCCAGGGCATCAAAGTCAAAGTGTTCCTCCGTGTTATCACAACCGGAAAAAAGGGATATAAATATAAATAAAAGAATAAAACTAAAACGTTTTGCCATATTGCTTGTAAATTGCATAAGCGTCACACTCCCATAAAAACGGCGGCTTTCATAATCATACTTAATATTTGCAAATATTATACCACAGTCCGCGCCGCAAGTCAACCATATTCCGACCTTTTCCGCATAGCCGTTTGCTTGCGTATAATTTGCTCAAACTGAATCCGTTTTTTTCAAATAATCAATATCACCGTTGCGTTCGGGCTGTTTTGACACCGAATCAGGCTCGGCAGTGTTATATGCTGTCTGAGCCTGCTTTGCATTTCCGATTTTGATGAATTGTAAGGTAACCGATTCCTTTGGCAGGGTGCAGCTGCTTTTCTAAGCCGATTTTTTGATTTGGTCGCTTATTTCAGCAAGGTTACAGAAAACTATTTTACTTTTTTCATATAACTATCACAATGATTGATTATAATTATAACACAGTGAGGGGGCGGAACGATGGCATACGGAAATACCTATAAACGGCGCGAGATGAAATTTCTCCTTGACGAGCGTCAATACGCGGCGGTTCGCGAGGCTATTTCTCCCTATATGACAGAGGACTGCTATGGTAAGCACACCATTTGCAACATCTATTGCGACAGCGAAAACGACGATTTGATACGCGAATCTCTTGATAAGCCCCTATACAAGGAAAAACTGCGGCTGCGAGCCTACGGAGCCCGCATGGAAAGCGACGGGGGTGACTGCTTCCTTGAGATCAAAAAAAAGTTCAACGGAGTGGTCTACAAACGCAGGGTGAAGCTCCCCTATAAGGCGGCGCTTGACTATATCAACGGCGGCGAGCCGCCGGATCGCTCTCAGCAAATGGCGGAGATAGACTACCTTTTACATAGGGCGCGGCTCAAACCGAAAATCGTTATCTGTTACGACAGGAGAGCATTTTTCGGAAACGACGACGCGGAATTTCGCATTACCTTTGACGGGAATATCCGCAGCCGCACCGACGAGCTCGACCTGCGCGCGGGAGACCGCGGTGATTATCTGGAGGGTCAGCCCTGCCGCGTTATGGAGGTCAAAATAGCGCACGCTATGCCGATGTGGATGACGGGTATCCTCTCGGAGCTGGAGCTTTACTGCGGCTCTTTTTCAAAATACGGCAGTATATACCGCGCGAGGTTCGCGGCGGAAAAAATCTCACCCGAAACGGAGTCAGTTTATGTTTGAAAGTATAATAACGCAAGGTATTACGGCGCAGTCAGCGCTTATTCTCACCGCGGTTTCCATAGCGCTTGGAGCGCTCGCGGCGGCGGTTTACCGCGTTACCAACAGGCGGTATTCCAAAAATCTTATGGTAACGCTGGTGGTGCTCCCTGCGCTGGTTCAAGCGGTGATAATGCTTGTCAACGGCTCGGTGGGAGCGGGAATAGCGGTAATGGGAGCGTTCAATCTGGTGAGGTTCCGCTCCGCGCCCGGGAGCGCACGCGATATCTGCTGCATTTTCTATGCGGTGGGAATAGGTTTGGCAACGGGTATGGGCTATATCGCTTTCGCAGTAGTATACGCGGTCATAATTGGAGCGGTACTGGCGGCTCTCAGCTTTATTCCCGCGTTCGGCACGACTCGCAGCGCGAAGCTGCTGAGGGTGCTGATACCCGAAAATCTCGACTACACCGACTGCTTCAAGGATATTTTTGACGAGTATCTGACAAACGTTTCCATGCTCCAGGCAAAGACAACAAATATGGGTACCATGTACGATCTGAGGTATGAGGTGGTTCTGCGCGACCCTTTAAAGGAAAAGGAACTGCTGGACAGGATACGTACCAGAAACGGAAATCTTACGGTGTCCTGCGGGCTGCTGCCCGAAAATCAGGAGCAGCTTTAGGGCAGGCTGTGCAAACAGAAACATTTAATCCGATTTAAATAAACAGCTTTTTGCCAACACCCACAAAAAGCATTGTCCGAAAGGATCATTATTATGGATATGAACTTCAGAACGCTTGCGGCGCTTTGCTCGCTGGCTATTACTATGAATACGGGCTGCGCGGATAATTCCCGCGGCAGCTCGGAGGGGAGCGTTACGCCGCTTATGAGCGGCGGGACCTCCGAGAGCGAAACGATAATTGCGCCTGAGCGCGCGGAGGAGTGCGACTATACTCCCGCGGAGACCGCGGACACATCCGTGGTTTTCTCGGGAAACAAGGCGAGCGTAAAGGGGAGCGGCGCGGCGGCGAGCGGCAGCACGGTCACCATAACTGCGGCGGGAGTGTATGAGGTAAGCGGCGAGTGCTCCGACGGGAAGATCATCGTGGACGCGGACAAAGAAAGCAGCGTGACGCTGCTGCTGAACGGTCTCGAGCTTTCCTGTAAAAGCGGGAGCGTCATTGACTGCGAAAAGGCGGAAAAGCTTCTGCTGACCGCCGCGGAGGGGACTGTAAACACGCTTTCCGATTCGGAGAGCTACTCCTTTGCGCAGGACGAAACGGAGCCCGACGCGGCGGTGTTCTGCCGCAGCGATATGGTGATAAACGGCGGCGGCAGCCTGTCGGTCACGGGGCTGTACAACGACGGGATAAAGTGCAAGGACGGGCTCAAGATATGCGGCGGGAATATCACGGTGAACGCGGCGGGCGACGGGATAGTCGGCAAGGATTATCTTATTGTTGCGGCGGGATTGCTGGATATCACCGCGGGCAAGGACGGTCTGAAATCCTCCAATGATAATGACAGCGCGCTGGGATACGTCAGAGTGCAGGACGGGGAGATATTTGTGAACTCGGGGAACGACGCGGTACAGGCGGAAACGGAGCTTATTATAGACGGAGGTAGCATAACGGCGGTGGCGGGCGGCGGCAGCGCCACGGTGGAGCACTCCCAAAGAGATAACGACCAAGGGGCTTGGGGCGGATTCAAATTTGACTTCGACAATTACACCGAGAGCGGCTCGTCCGAGAGTATGAAAGGGCTTAAGGCGGGAACTGCCGTCACGATAAACGGCGGCGAACTTGATATCGACTCGGCGGACGACAGCATGCACTCAAACGGAACAATTATTATAAGAAAGGGAGATATAAGACTGTCCTCCGGCGACGACGGTATTCACGCGGACGGCAGCGTGACAATAGACGGCGGCGATATCTATATCGAGGAGTCCTACGAGGGGATCGAGGGTACGAGTATAGACGTTTCGGGCGGAAATATCTCGGTTTACGCATTCGACGACGGAATGAACGCCGCGGGCGGCACAAGCGGCTCGGAATACTATATCAGTATATCGGGCGGTAATATCACGGTGAACGCGGACGGCGACGGTATGGATTCCAACGGAAGCATGGCTATGAGCGGCGGTACGCTGGTTGTTTTCGGACCGACGGATGGTATGAACGGCGCATTGGATTATGAAAGCTCCTTTGCCATAAGCGGCGGCACACTTATCGCATTGGGCGCGGCGGGAATGGCGCAGGTGCCCAGTACGCTTTCGCAGCCTTGCCTGGCGATAAATTCCAATGTGGAGGCGGGCAGTTTTATCGAGGTTCGCAACGAGGAGGGCGGCACTGTTCTCAGTGTGGAAACTCCCAAG
>CAMWLH010000268.1 GCA_947175045.1 uncultured Clostridia bacterium
CCCCCTTTTTTTTTTAATGATACGGCGACCACCGAGATCTACACGTAAGGCGGCGGCGGCAGCGTCAGATGTGTAAAAGAGTCAGATCCTAGCCAAAATGCGGTCAAGTTATGTTGACGAGGAGCAAATGATCTAAAAGAATTTCAAAATTCCCGCAAGCACGCTCCGTTCACGGAGTTTTGCGCAAAATGCCACATAATTCCATTAGCAATCTCGCGGTCGTTGCGCAAAACCTTGTTCACTCCGCGCGATTGCGGGAATCGGTCTTAGTTTGCGTCCGCAAACTCGACCTTTTTAAAATTCTCCTGCGGGGGGCGGTTTGCGGCTTGATTTTGAACGTCCCTTTCTGCGTGAGCTCTATGTTGCGGCAAAACATCTATATGGGGGTGATCTTATGGTATGGGATACTACGCAATCCACACTTTACACGCTGAGCGGAGCTGTGGAACGGCACAACGCGGACTTTGAGGGCAGTCCGTCAGCTGAAGATACGGGCGGAGCGCGCGATAATTTTAAAGCGCTTCCCGACAATACAGAGGAGTCCGTCTGCCCACCTGCGGAGCATGACGAAGCAGAACTGCTTTCGGAGCTTTATGAGCAGCTTCAGGCAGAGCGCCCGTCGCCGCACGATTCGGCGCCCGAGCCGATACGCGCAAGGACGGAGCGTATAGCTCCCTGCGAAAAATGCGCGGAAGCTCCCAAAGCTGCGGAATGCACCTCTCAGACCTGCGAGGACTGTCCCCGCCGCTGCCCGAAATGCGGAAAGCCGCTCACCCCGCGAAAGTCCTCGGCGATTGAAACGCTGCTCGCCGACAAGGACACGCTGCTTCTGGCGGCACTGATACTTCTGCTTTGGCATGAAAAGGCGGATATGAAGCTGATAGGTGCGTTGGCATTTATTCTGTTCAGTAATTGATTTTTTAGAAAAATTTCATGTTTCCCCCTTGAAAAATAAATCAAAATAGGTTATAATAGTATGAGATGTCGGGGAATAAGACTCGGCAGTATATTTTAAAGGCATTAACGCAGCAAGAGTAGTCCGTTTTAAGTCATACAGAGAGCCGCGCGGCGGTGGAAGCGCGGTTGACGGAACAGGTGAAGTGCGGCTGCCGGCCGGCGCGGGGAAAATCGCAGTATCCGCGTCCGTTTTCCGCGTTAAGGAGTTTGAGGGGCACAATGCCCGAAGCGAAGTGGAACCGCGTACTTAACGCCTTCGCACCGTTGGGTGCGGAGGCGATTTCAGTTGATAGCTGACATTTTAAGGCAATAACAGCCCAAAGCAATACAAGCCAAGAGCAACATCCAGTCCACGCAGGAATTTTTCCCGCAACAAGCTGTGCAAGCGGAGCGAATGCGGAGCTTTCACAGCGCGGTAGTGCGAGCGTTGCTCGCACGGTGCGGGAAAAAATTTTTAAATAAGGAGCGAATATGTTTGATAGGATAAAAGAGGAAGTTTCGTCCATAATGTCCCGCGACCCCGCCATGCGCTCGGTATGGGAGGTGCTGTTCATGTGCCCGTCCTACAAGGCGATGAAGAGCTACCGCAGGGCGCACTGGTTTTTTGAGCGGGGGCATATACTTATCGCGCGGCATATTTCAATGAGCTGCCGCAGGAGGACGGGTATAGAGATACACCCCGGAGCGAAGATCGGCAAGCGGCTGTTTATCGATCACGGCGCGGGGGTAGTTATCGGAGAGACCACCGAGATAGGCGACGACTGCACGCTATATCAAAATGTTACCCTGGGAGGAACGGGAAAGGACATCGGAAAGCGCCACCCCACGCTCGGGAACAACGTGCTTGTCGGGGCGGGCGCGAGGGTGCTCGGTCCGTTTAAGATAGGGGATAACTCCAAGATCGCCGCGAACGCGGTGGTGCTGGAGGAGGTTCCGCCGAACTGCACCGCCGTGGGAGTTCCCGCAAGAGTGGTGAAGCGGGACGGCGTAAGAATATGCACCAACAGCGATCTCGATCAGATACACATTCCCGACCCCGTATCTCAGCTTCTGTGCGAGCACAGAATGTATATTGACAGGCTCACAAAAGAGATCGGGGAGCTCAAAGCGGAAATAAAAACTCTTAAGGAGGACGGCAAATGTTAATTTACAACACAATGACAAGAAAAAAAGAGGAGCTCAAGCCTATCACCGAGGGCACGGTGAAAATATACGCCTGCGGCCCTACGGTCTACAACCTCATTCATATAGGGAACGCGAGGGCGCTGTGCGTTTTCGATACTCTGCGGCGCTATCTGGAGTTCCGCGGGTATAAAGTGCTTTACATTCAGAATTTCACCGACGTTGACGATAAAATCATAAAAAAGGCAAACGAGCTCGGAAAGACCGCCGCCGAGGTCTCCGAGAACGCTATCGGGGAGTATTTCACCGACGCCGAGGGACTGAACGTCCGCAAGGCGGATATCCATCCCAAGGTAACGGAAAATATGGATATAATCATTGACATAATCCGAACCCTTATAGATAAGGGATATGCCTATGAGGCGGAGGGAGACGTGTATTTCGACACCGCGAAATTTCCCGAATACGGCAAGTTGTCGCATATGCCGCTGGAGGACTTGCAGGCGGGGGCGCGAATCGAGGTCGGCGAGAAAAAGCGCGCGCCGATGGATTTCGCCGTGTGGAAGGCGGCAAAGCCGGGCGAGCCTTACTGGGATTCTCCGTTCGGAAAGGGAAGACCAGGCTGGCATATCGAGTGCTCCGCTATGTCGCGCCACTATATCGGCGATACTATCGATATTCACGGCGGCGGAAGCGACCTGATATTCCCACACCATGAGAACGAGATAGCCCAGAGCGAATGCGCGACGGGCTCTCCGCTCGCCAATATATGGATGCACAACGGAATGCTCAATGTTGATAATAAAAAGATGTCAAAATCCACGGGCAATTTCTTTATGGTGAGAGACCTTTCCGACAAGTACGGCTACGAGCCGATAAGATTTATGCTGCTTTCGGTGCATTACAGGAGTCAGCTCAACTACACCGTTGAGGTGATAGAGGCATGCAAGGCGGCTCTTAAGCGGCTTTATACCTGCCGCGAAACGATAGAGCGCGTTCTGCCCGCGGCAAAGGAAGGCGCGGCGGGAGAAAAGGCTCTCGCGGAGGTAAAAAAGGCTCGAGAGGAGTTTATCAGGGCTATGGACGACGATTTCAACACCGCCGACGGTATCGCCGCGGTTTTTGAGCTGGTCCGCGTGATAAATACCGCTCTCGCCGACCCCGAGACCACCAATGGGGATATAAAGACTTACTCCGATGAATTTTCGGCATTGACAAACGTACTCGGTTTGCTGTATAATAGTAGTGAGAACGAGATACCCGCGGAGGTTACCGCGCTTGTGGAACAGCGCGCGGAAGCGAGAAAGGCGAAGAATTTCACGCTCGCGGACGAGCTGAGAGATAAGATAACCGCTATGGGTTATTTGGTCGAGGAGACCCGTCAGGGTACGATAGTGAAAAAGGCGTAGATCAACATAGATTACGCATAAAAAGTATATTTCATCGCAATACCATGAAGCAAACGCCATTTACGCATAGAACAACACTTAATCCATGCAGGAAAATTTTCCGCGGGAGTCCGTGAAAGCGTAGCGGAGCGGAGCTTTTACGGACGGGGCGCGGAAAATTCTTTGAGATAAGAAAGGACAGGATATGAGGAAAATTTTAGTCGGAGCTCTGGCGGCAGCGGTCGCTTTAGCCATGAGCGGGTGTATCTCCACCAATACCTACAACGCCATGGAAAATTATGATTTTGTTAATATGAATACCGATTTCGTGCAGCTTCGCGAGCCGGAGGAGGGCGACAAGATCGCCATAATCGACACGGATTACGGCGAGATAAGGGTAGTGCTGTACGAACAGTACGCGCCTAACACGGTGGCGGATTTCATAAAGAGAGCCGAAAACGGAGAGTTCGACAATAAGGTGGTTTACGGAGTAATGC
>CAMWLH010000269.1 GCA_947175045.1 uncultured Clostridia bacterium
AGCCGTACCTGCGCCTACCGCCGCAGCGTCGCCATTTGTTCCCAGATAACCGCCGTCGGGATTTTCAATTCGATATACGCGGGAATTGTCGTCGGTGTAATAAATCGCCCTTTCTTCCTTTTCAAACTGGCTTGCGTATTCAACAGTGGTGCTGTCGGGAGTCTTGCCCCAGCGCTCGAAAAATTCAAGAATATCCTTTTCCGCCGCCGCGCAGGCAAGTCTCATCAGACACTGATCCGTGCCGCCGCCGAGAACAAGCGGAATACCTCCGGGTGCCGGCGCTAAGGACGGCGTGCGGGCATAGCTGTCCACTCTTGCGTAAAACAGGCTTTCAAGCTGCTCCGAGTGATCGTCAAAGGTCTTGTAGTTGTAGCTCATGTCGTATGCCAGGTGAAGCTGCCAGTACATTCCGAGCTGAGTTGCGATGTTGGACGACTGTCCCGTAGTGCCCGAGGTCACTTTATCGTAGATATTTTTATAAGTAAACCTCATGCCGACGTTGGTATCCTTAGCCTGCGCCAGCTGCGCAAAGTAGTTGTTGGTGATCTCCGCTACCTCATAGGCGCTCTGATTGATACAATGACCTATCTCATGAGCTATTCCCCAGCCGAAGTAGTGGCCGCTTACATATTTTCCGTCCTCGTCGTAAACAAGGGGTGAAGCGCTCACCATGCCGCTGCATTCGTTCCATTCAATGCCGATATGATTTCCCGCGGCATACATAAACGCTTTGCTGAACATTCTCTGATAGCGTATGTTAAGGTGCTGCTTTGGGAGTCTGTCGATCTCGTTTTCCGCGTTATCGTTAAGCCCCTTGTGCTGATAGAAGAGATACAGCATATCCTCCATTGCCTGCGCGGATTTTACTATCTGCTCGGCCTTATCCGCCGCGGTTCCCTGACCCGCGCCCGCAAGTATCTGCGCCGCCGGCATAGACAGCAGCATATTGTCAAGAAGTATGTCGGAAGCGCCCAGAATGCAGTTCCTTGCGTTATATTCGTATTTATTTACGCTTGCGTTTGAGGAATTGGCATGGTGCTGCGCGTGAAGCTGTTCCATCTGTCCGACGTATTCCTCAAGCTCCTTAACATAGTTCTCAGCCAACTCCAGCTTTTCGCTTTCCGTTTCAATGCCGTACAGATCCAACACGGGAACTTTCACGCCGCCGCTGACGCGCACTGCGTATCGGTCGTTTGCGTTGCTGCCCGTATACTGTATATACAGCGCTCCTCCCGATTCCTCGTCTATCGACCAGAGCTTGGGTATGTCTATTACGTTGGAGCCGACCTTAAGATCGGCAACCGTCTTTGACATTGCTCCCGATTCCGAGTGATATTCGGTAGCCACAAGCTGCAAGTTCGTTTTGAGTCCCTTGGTTTTGGTATTGTGACCGACATAAACGGTCACCGTATCGCCTGCCGCCGCGGTAACGCCGATGGGCTGCCAAGCGTTCAATCCTCTGAATCCTCTGCCCACGTCGTTGGTGCTGATTGTGTTGTGTATGTACACGGGAGCACCCAGGTTTTTACAGTTCAGAATATCCTCCGCGTTTTCGAGCTCTTTTTCCAGCAGCTCTATGTCGGGGTTAAGCTCGCCGCTTACCGCGTCGGGAGTGTTCAGACGCGTTCTCAGCGCGTCGATCGTTTCCTGTGTAACATCGGGGCGGAGCACAAGGTGCAGGTCGTCCTCATACAGACCCGCTATATCGTCGACGATAGTATCATAATAGTAGAAATATACCTCTGAAACGTCGATCGTCCCGCTTGCCACATATCTGGCAAGACCTATCTGGATCCTCTTTATCTGCGCTTTCTGAGGGAGCCTTATAAGGTAGTAGGCGCGCCCCTCGCTGTCTCTCTTTTTGACGGTGGAGACCTGATCATATCCAAGGCTTGTCAGATTTCCGTCTGCGTCCCAGTAATTGATCTTAGTGTAGAAAAGATCGGGGCTTATGGGAGTGGATTCATGCAGAGCGAGAGTCTGAATGGTGTACTCCTCGTCAAATTCATAGAAAAGACCGTGCCGGTTAAGATTATTGAAGCCGCCGTCGTCCCATGTGGCGCGCTGATAGAAGGAGTACGGATCGTGATCCACCGTGCCCCATGCCGTTCTTTCGTTTTCCTCGACAGCACTGCCAACCATTGTGCCGTAGTTCTGCGAAGCGGAAATTATGTGTTGTCCTCTCTCGCCGTATTCGCCTGTGTTTATGAGGTGATATTTGGGCATAACGGGAGGATCAAGATCGGTCGTAGCCGCGGACGCAGTAAGCGAGGGAGCGCTTTCCCCGTGCTCGTTGGCGGCGGTCACATATGCGACGTATTCTGTTTTGTCCTCAAGACCCGTAACGGTGTAAGACGTTCCCATGACATTTTCGATCTTATGATATTCTTCCTCGGAGCGCAGCTTGAAGTATACGTTGTACCACTCCGCATCCTCCGCTGCTTTCCATGAAAGCATAATGCTTCTGTACGCGCCCGCTGCCGTAAGTCCGTCGGGTCTGTCGGGCTTGGAGGAAGCCTTGGGAGTGACAGTTATCTCGCCGCTCCAGCCGCTTTTCCAGGAGCCGTTTACCGACCGCACCTTTACGGTGTAGTCATTTCCGTTCACAAGCTTTTTATTGTTCAGTGAAGAAACGCTGAGAGAGCAGCCGGTCACTCTTTTGATCTCACTGATCTCTCCCTGCGTTATCATTACCTCATAGCCCGTAATGTTAACGCACCTGTCCCATGTCAGCACAAAGGATTTGTCTCCCGACTTTGCTTCAAGATTTTCGGGAATATCCGCCGAGGGCTCGGGTATTCTGCTCTCCATGCCGTTTACAAATTCCACATAGGATATTTCGGCAAGGGAGCTGTCCTTGGTCATGCCGTATATGATAAATGTGACCCTTTTGACCGCGATCTTAGAGCCTAAATTTATACGGATATTTCCGTATTGATCCATATCCGCGGTAACCTCTTCCGATTTCAGAAGGTGGTGAACTCCCTCTTCGATAGGAACCGTCAGGGTGTCCTCCGTGCCGTTACCGTCAATGTAATCGATATTCACCTCTGCTTTTGCAACAGGGTTCTCCTCGGAGGTCTTTATAACTATTCCGTCGGCAAGAGCCGCTTCATTTTGCTTTGTAATGTCAAACTGCAGCGCAACGGGGTTTTGGTCGGAAATATTACCGCCGCCGCTTACCGAAAGCCGTACCGCGCCGTCTCTTACAAGAAGGTCTTGCAGCTCGCCCTCTGCAACGGTGCCCTCGCCCGCCGAAGGAATTATAACCGAGGAGGGAATAATAAGCTCGGACGTCGCAAATGTACCGTCTGTTTCATATCCCTTTGCCAAGTACTCCAAGTCCGCAAGGTCAATGCTGCCATCGCCGTTAAGGTCGGTAACTCCGCCGATCGTTCCGCTGTCCACCGCGTCGGTAAGCTGCTGCTTATCATTGCCGTCGATCACGCCGTCATTGTTGACGTCGCCTATAAGGAGTGTCCCGGGGTGAGAGCCGTTCTCATAGTCGATACCCTCCGCAAAGTCCGTCATAAGTCTGACGGTGACCGCCTGATGCTCCACGCTTACGCTCTGCACATAGTCCGCGAATCCGTCGGCGGATACCTTAAGAGTATAATCGCCCGCGGAAAGGTCTGTGAAGCATACCTCTCCGTCCTTGTCCGTGTCAAGGGTGAGGGTCTGCGAGCCGTTTCCCGTAAGCTCCGCGGTAAAATCCACGCTGCTTTGAAGATACAGTGCCGGCGATATTATAACGTTGACCTGCCCCGTACCGACGCCGACCTGTGTGTCGCTGACAGGGATACCGCTGACACCGCCTTCCGCAAAGACAGCCGTGCTTGTCTGCGCCGCGAACAAACACGCCGCCGCGGCGGAAAACAATCTTGTTTTGATATGTTTCATTCTTGCATTTCCCCTTTTCTGTCAAGTTCTATCGGGGGTATCCCCGATACGTTA
>CAMWLH010000270.1 GCA_947175045.1 uncultured Clostridia bacterium
AAAATCCGATTTCAAAAAAATAATAGTAAAGCGACATAAAAAATCTAACAAAATAAGGTACTACGCTAAATTATCATTTACTTTAACAGCGTGATTGCCCGCTAATAAATCCCTAAAATTCACTGTTGAAAGACAGCAGATTTCACAAAATGCAATATTATAAAAATTTTCTTGCAAATATCGCTTGACAATCAGCACAAAAGCAGCTATAATATAAACATAGCAAAGAGGCTATGGCAGAGTTCAATGAGGAACTGTGCCATAGCCTTTTTCTTTTATAAGCAGCTGTTTTGGCAAGATATCATCATAATCTTGCATCAAAGTGGCTAAAAGAACATTTTGAAAGGGGCGGTCTTTAATGAACGCAATTTTGACGGCAATGTCCGAATCGGGAAATGCCGCGATCCAATCCGTCGTTGATCAGACGATGTACAACGTCGGCGACGGCAACGGTATTTGGTATCTTATCGGCGCGGCGCTGGTATTCTTTATGCAGTGCGGTTTCGCGATGGTGGAAACGGGTATGACAAGGGCAAAGAATGCCGGAAACATCATAATGAAGAACCTTATGGACTTCTGTATAGGAACGGTGGTCTTCATTCTTATAGGCTTCGGGCTTATGTTAGGTGAGGACGCGCTGTTCGGGCTGGTAGGTGTACCCACGCTTGATATTCTGACCTCGTTCACGAATTTCGACCGCTGCGCGGAGTTCGTGTTTAATCTGGTATTCTGCGCAACGGCGGCTACCATAGTTTCGGGAGCGATGGCGGAGCGAACCAAGTTCATAAGCTACTGTATTTATTCGGGAGTTATCAGCGCGATAGTTTACCCTATCGAGGCTCACTGGATATGGGGCGGCGGCTGGCTGGCTCAACTCGGCTTTGTTGATTTCGCGGGGTCTGCCGCTATACATATGGTCGGCGGAGTATGCGCGCTTATCGGCGCAAAGATTGTCGGTCCGCGTATCGGCAAGTTTGACAAGGATGGCAAGCCCAAGGCTATCCTGGGACACTCCATGACGCTGGGTGCGCTGGGTGTGTTTATTCTCTGGTTCGGCTGGTACGGCTTCAACGGCGCGGCGGCGACAAGCACGGATTATCTGGCACAGATATTTCTCACAACTACGATAGCCCCTGCGGTGGCTACCTGCGCGACAATGATCTTCACATGGATAAAGAACGGAAAGCCCGACGTTTCCATGTGCCTTAACGGCTCGCTGGCGGGTCTGGTCGCGATAACCGCTCCCTGCGCGGACGTTGACGCACTCGGCTCGGCGATAATAGGTCTGGTCGCGGGATTGCTCGTATGCTTCGGCGTGTGGCTGCTGGATTATGTATTGAAAATCGACGACCCCGTCGGCGCGGTGGCAGTCCACGGGTGCAACGGTATCTGGGGTACGCTGGCGGTAGGTCTTTTCGCCACCGGCAACGGTCAGAACGGCATTACGGGTCTGTTTTACGGCGGCGGCTTTGATCAGCTCGGTATCCAGGCACTGGGTATCGTGTCGATTATCGCGTGGACAGCAGTTGTGATGTCCATTACGTTCCTTATCATAAAGAAAACCATCGGTCTGCGCGTTTCGCGTCATGAGGAGGTCGTTGGTCTGGACGCTACGGAGCATGGTCTGCCCTCCTCCTATGCGGACTTTATTCCCACTATGCACGTTGAGATGTCCGCAAGCGGCAAGGAGAAAGAGGTCGACACCATGAAGCAGGCGGGGGTTCCCGTATCCGAGACGGTTCCCGTTTACAAGCGCAGCTCCGACGGCTCGGGGATGTCCAAGGTGGTCATTATCTGCAAGCAGGAGCGCTTCGAGAGCCTCAAATCCGCCATGTCGGAGATCGGCATTACGGGCATGACGGTGACCAACGTTCTCGGCTGCGGAATGCAGAAAGGCTCTACGGAATTCTACCGTGGAGTTCCGCTGGAAACTCATCTTCTGCCCAAGGTAAAAACGGAGATCGTTGTGTGCAAGGTTCCCGTTGAAACGGTGGTAGAGACCGCCAAGAAGGCGCTTTACTCCGGCAAGATAGGCGACGGCAAGATATTCGTATACGACGTCGCGGACGTTATCAAGGTCAGAACGGGGGAGAGCGGTTACGACGCGCTCCAGGACGTAGAGTGATTTAAAAAAATGCCATAGCATTAAACGCTATGGCATTTTTCACTCGCTGTTCACAAGCAGCGAAGCCGCGAAAGCCGACATATAGTCGTAAACGTCCGCATTTTCGGCGGCGGGCACGGGGAGCTCCAGCGGCTCGCACACGCCATTTTCGGTGCGAATGGTGCGGTTGAGGGAAAGGGTAATGCTGTCGGCAGCGCGTGAGCTTATGGAAACGGTATTTTTTGCGCCTATCCCCACGGAAATAAGCTGAACTCCGTCGGGGAGCGCTTCCGGCGGGGTATCTCCGTTGAATATCACCCCAAGCGCGTTTTTTATGCTGATTCCGGGGGAGTTTTCGCGCAGTATCACGGCGCAGTCCGCCGCGTCAACTGTTCCCACGTGTTCCGCCGATATCATTCCGCAGACAGGGAAAATCCCGCCGATCAGTCCCTCCGAAAGGTCTCCCACCGTTAAAACAAATCCCAATAGATCACTCCCTTTAGAGATAAGAAATAAGAGGTAAGACGCGCTTACCTCTTATTAAATTTAAAACTATTGTACCCCAAAAATTTTCAAAAATGTGTCAACGCGTCCACCTTTTGTTTTTAATAGGAGAACCGTGCCCGAAATATATCAGCCTGTCGCCGAGCGAGGATATCCGCTCCGCGCTTTTGAGCATTTCCGTTCTGTTGTGATATAGCATTGAGACGGTGGGGTAGAACATATTCATAAGTGCGTCGCCTACTATCAGCGCCCTGCGGTCTATATCCAACGCAATAGAGCCGTCCGTATGTCCCGGCAGTGAAAGAACCTCAGCGGGGATCCCGTATTCCTCCAGGGTATCACCCTCAGACAGGAAAATGTCGGGCGTAAAGGGCGGAAACGGCTCTTTAAAGGTGCTGTCCACGGACACCTTGAGCACGATCTTCCCCAAAATGGTATTGGCATACAGCTTCTGCGCGTTGTTGTCTGCGATGAGGTCAACGTCCGCCTTATGCATGGCGATGGGAATATTCAGTTCCCTTGCGAGAAACGCGGCATTCTGCACGTGGTCGATATGCCCGTGGGTAAGCACCAGCAGGCGCATTTTGTAGGGTTTGCAGGCGCTCAGTATTCTTTCTCGGTACTTTTCAAGCGAGGTATCCACCAGCACCGCGTTACCGCAGTCCGATATAATGTAGCAATTTCCGTTGCCGCACTTTATTCTTTCGACCGCTGCCATTTCCTGTTAATCCTCGGGAGCCATCAGCCGCACCATTACCGCTTTCTGAGCGTGCAGACGGTTCTCCGCCTCGTCAAATATCTCGTTGGCGTGCTGCTCGAAAACCTTTGCGGTTATCTCCTCCTCGCGGTGGGCGGGCAGGCAGTGCATTACCATCGCGTCGGACTTGGCAACGCTCATGATATCATCGTTGATCTGGTATCCCTTGAAAGCAACCTTGCGCTTTTCGGCTTCGCCCTCCTGACCCATGGAAGCCCACACGTCGGTGAACAGCACGTCCGCGTCCGCCGCTGCCTCCTTCGGGGAGCTTACCAGCTTGAAGTTGGGGTATTTCGCGGCGAAATCCAGCACCTGCTTGTCGGGGTGATATCCGTCGGGGCAGGCGAGCGAAACGTCCATACCCACCTTAAGGCAGCCTACGGTGAGGGAGTTTGCCATATTGTTGCCGTCGCCGATATAGCACATTTTCAGTCCGTCCAGCTTGTTCTTGTACTCGCGCACGGTTTGCAGGTCTGCGAGCACCTGGCAGGGGTGGCTGAAATCCGTCAGCCCGTTTATGATGGGAATATTGCCGTATTCCGCGAGATTTTCCACCTCGCTCTGCTCAAA
>CAMWLH010000271.1 GCA_947175045.1 uncultured Clostridia bacterium
CCATAACGAGGTGTTCTGCTGCTGCATTTACCCCTCGAATATACTGGAAAGAATGAAGGCCGCGCAGGGCTGGGCTTGGTTCAATCACGGAAGAGAGGACGATCGGTTTAAAAAATATCTTGAACGCGTTGAGGCGCTCATAGTTTACAGGGATAAGCCGAAGGAAAACGAATAAGCAAAACTGTTCCCGCGCCCGAAAACGGACGCGGGAACCCTTATGCTCTGACTACCGGCATATATGCATAGCCGGACTTATGCTCGAATGTATCAAACACTTCCAATTCCTGCGCTCCGTTCTCAGCCATCTTAAAACCGTGCTCGGGCATGAAGAAATCCCTGATATATGTGAAAAGCTCCCATATCTCACATTGTTCCTTGCAGACAAGCTGCGCCGTTCCTTTGTCCGTATATGCCCGAACAAATAATGAGGCAGGCATTTTGTAAACATCTACGCCGTTAGGCTGTTTTTCCGTCATAACCTCTCTCACAAACCCGTATGCGCGCCGTTTCTCTTCAAGCCAGAAATTTATGCTTAAGCCTACGTCATAAATTGGCAATACACTTTCCGACAATTTGCCGAACGCGGCTTGTTTATCTTCCTCCGGCATTGAATTTATCGCGGAATTAAAACCGTCAACATTTGTATAATCCTTTGCGTATATGATTTTTCCCGCAAAGATGGTTTCCGGCTTTTCAACTATATCAAAGTGCGCCCCGCCGATAGTGACGGTCTCAATCACCTTTTCGGGACTTTGAATGTCGGTGTCCAGCAGACTGTCAACGGGAACGTGGAGTATCTGAGACAGCAGCTTTAAATTGTAAACGTCGGGCAGGCACTCGCCGGTTTCCCACTTAGACACCGCCTGTTCCGAAACGCCTATCCTCAGAGCCATCTCTTTTTGAGAGTAGTTCCTTCTCTGTCGGAACTCCCTTACTCTTTTGCCGAAATCAATCTGATTAAACATACTTTTGTCCTCCTGTTAAATAATCGGTTAGATCTGACCGTGTTTTTATTATAACTTATATTTCGCGAAAAAACAACTATAAGTATGTTTACGGAAAAACGGTTCGGCACAACCAAGAGTTTACTTGTTTGATATAATAGACTTTATCCGAATTAAGATTTTAGAAATGTTGACGAGGGGCAAATTATTTAAATGTGAATTTTTCGCACCACTCCACCACTCCACCACTCCACCCGCCTTCGGCTTGCGGAAAATTCCTGCATCAACATTGCATTGCTGTAACTTTTTCTATAAGCTGACGGCTGCCCGAACTGGACAGCCGTCTTGATTTAATTTAACCGTTTATTTGCCGGTGATAGCATACTGCTTGGAAGCGGGCGAATAGATCTTCTTGCCGTTCACAACGGTATATGCCTTTACGCTGTAAACGTATTTTGTGCCCTTCTTTGCAGTTTCATCGGTGTACTCCGTATCATCGTCGATATCGGCGATGCGCTTTGCCTTAGTGCTGCTCCCGTACACCTTGCGGTATACCTCGTAGCCCTCGGCGCCCTCGGAATCCCTCCACTTGAGAGTTACTCCGTCGGTCGTGGACTTGCGGGAAGATATAACCACCTTAGCGGGTCTGACGTTTACCGTCACCTTCTTTACCTTAGAGGGGTTGGACTTTGCCGTTACTGTAATAACAGCGCTGCCGGCAGATACCGCGGTCACCTTGCCGCCCGCGGTCACCTCCGCAACATCCGTGTCGGAGGATTCGTACAGCAGAGTCTTATCGTTCGCGTCAGCGGGGTATATCTTGGTCTTGAATGTGAAGCTCTGACCGATATTGAGCGTTTTTGTCTTAGAGGGAGTTACCGTGAAGCTGCTTATCGCGGTAGATACCGTTACCTTGCAGGTCGCGGTAAGACCGTTCACGGTTTTCGCCGTTATAGTAGCCGTACCGTTTGCAACGCCTTTTACGGAGCCGGTCGCGGAAACCGTCGCAATGTTCGTGTTGGAGCTGCTCCAGCTTATTGCCGTTGCCGCTGCGTCGGAGGGTGTTATGGTCGCGGTGAGCTGAATCGAAGCCTTGGGCTTTACCGTGACCTCGGTCTTATTGATCGTGATTCCCTCGGGCTGCTTTATAGACAGCGTGAGACCGTTGGATATAACAGTCTTGGGAGCAGTTCCGTCCGCGCTGACACCCGAGCCTACCTGCCCGAATGTATTGTTGCCCCAGCACATCAGATCAAGATCGTAGTTTATATATCCGCCAAAGCCGTCGCCAATGCTTACAAAGTCAACATTTTTGCCGGTCACCTTTGAGAAGTCCGCCCTGTTCTTGGTAGTGCCGTCGCCGAGAGCGCCGCCCTTGTTGTTGCCGCTGAGGTAAAGCTCATCTCCAGAAATTACCGCGCACGCGGACTTACCGGCATATATCTCCTCACCCCTTGAGAATGTGGAAACGGGAGTCTTGATCCTGCCGCCGTCCGTACCGAGCTGACCGTCGCCGTTTGAGCCGAATGCCCAAACCTTGCCATCAGCAGCCAGAACCATGGAATGATATTCAGCCGCTGCAATATCCGTAAAGGTATCCGCTACGGTCTCGCCCTTTCTGTTAACTATCGTGAGCTGCTCGGGCTCGGACACAACAGAGCCGCTGTCGACGCCAAGCTGGCTCGAGCTGTTCGCGCCCCATACCCATACCGCCCCGCCGTTAGCAAGCGCAAGAACATGGTTATTGCCGACCGCCAGCTTTGATATATCGGAGGGAGCGCTTTCAATCTGGGTAGGGTAGCTCGTGGTTCTCGGAAGATCAAGCATTTTTGACGAATTGTTTCTTCCCCAGCCAAATACCGCTCCGTTCATCAGTGCCAAGCAGTAGCTGTCGGAGGGATATATCTGTACATCACTGTACCCCGAAAGATCGTCAACCAGCGTGGGTGTGGTCACGGTAGACTTTTTCGAGCCTAAGCCGAGCATACTGCCCGAATTGTCGCCGAAAGCGTACACATCGTTGTCGTCTGTCAGGACAAAGGTGACCTTGTTTCCGCACCATACCTGTACAGCATAGTGATTAAATTTAACCTGCGTAGGCTTGCTGCGGGACGACGTATCTCCCAGACCAAGCTGTCCGCGGTCGTTGTTGCCCCATGTGTAAAGTCTGCCGTCCACGTCAATAGCAGCCGCGTGGTCGGTTCCCGCCGAATAGTTTATGATATCCCTAAGAACTCGCGAGGGACTGGAGGCGGAAGCCACCGGCTCGGAGAACAGCTCGCCGTAAGCGCCGGTGCCCGCGGACGCTACCGCGCCGCTGGTCTTGAGCAGAAGCGAGTGATGCTCGCCAAATGCTACCGAAACCGCTCCCGAGGTGATAGACGCGGGAGAACTGAGGTTGGTATCGCGGCTGTTCTGAAGCTGACCGTTGTCGTTCGCGCCCCATGCGTAAATATTGCCGGAGCTGTTGAGCGCACCCGAGGAGCTTCCGCCGGCAAATACCTCAACGGCATTTGAGACCTTTGCGGAAACGAAAGAGTTAGAGGTGCTTTCGCTGCCGTTGCCGAGCTGTCCGCAATCGTTAAGACCCGCCGTCCATACCGTGCCGTCGGTCTTGAGTATAATGCTGTGACCGTTGCCCGCGTCTACCCTGCTTACTCCGCTTGAAATGGATACCGCGGGAGTGGATACGGAACGGTATGTATTGTTTCCGAGCTGACCGTTACTGTTGTTTCCGCAGGCGTAAAGCTCGCCTTTATTGGTGACAAAAAGCGAGAAGCCGTCGCCCGCCGCTATATCCGCAACATTTGTCATAATTGCCACTGCGGAGCTGCTGCCGTATCCCGAAGAGCTACCCAGCTCGCCGTAGCTGTTGCTGCCCCAGCCGTAAACGGTGCCATCGGATTTCAGCGCCAGCGTGTGGGTATCTCCCGCGCTTACCGCCACAACGTCTTCCATCAGCTTAAGCGGCTGGTCTATTATATAT
>CAMWLH010000272.1 GCA_947175045.1 uncultured Clostridia bacterium
TATAAGTATAGCCTATTAAAAATTATATTACAAAAGTATTTTATTTTTCTTTTATTCCTCTTGCAATTTTCATTGTAATATGTTAAAATATAAACGTGTGAAAAATTTATAGTTTCGTAGAGCTTTCCGCGGTAAAACGCGGAGGGTCGAGAGAGGTTAAGCGATGGACATAAAGGAAGAGGCTCTTAAAAAGCATTATGAGTGGCAGGGGAAGCTGGAGGTGGTTTCCCGCGCGAGGATCGAGACCAAAGAGGACTTGTCGCTGGCGTATACACCGGGAGTAGCGCAGCCCTGCCTTGAGATAGCCGAGAAGCCCGAGCTTTCATATAAGCTGACAAGGCGTGGGAATCTGGTTGCGGTAATTACGGACGGCACGGCGGTGCTGGGTCTGGGCGATATTGGCGGATTGGCGGGAATGCCGGTTATGGAGGGCAAGTGCTGCCTTTTTAAGGAGTTCGGCGGGGTGGACGCTATCCCGCTTTGCGTAAAGAGCAAGGATCCCGACGAGATAGTGCGCACGATAGAGCTTATCTCTGACAGCTTCGGCGGTATAAATCTTGAGGATATTTCCGCGCCGCGCTGCTTTGAGATAGAGGCACGGTTAAAGGAGCTCCTGGATATCCCGGTGTTCCACGACGACCAGCACGGAACAGCTATCGTGGTGGGCGCGGCAATGCTCAACGCGGTAAAGCTGGCGGGAAAGCGGCTTGAGGATATCACGGCGGTAATAAACGGCGCGGGCTCGGCGGGGATAGCTATTGGAAAATTCCTGCTGAAGCTGGGCGTGGGAAATCTTATAATGGTGGATATCGGCGGTATAATAAACCGTGACGAGGTTTATGAGAACCCCGCGCACGCGGAGATCGCGAGGATAACCAACAGGGATAACGTCAAGGGCACTCTGGCTGACGCCATGAGGGGCGCCGATGCTTTTGTGGGAGTTTCAAGACCTGATCTGGTAGCTCCCGATATGGTGAGATCGATGGCTGACAAGCCCATTATGTTCCCGATGGCTAACCCCAATCCCGAGATAACCTACGAGCTGGCTAAGGAGTCGGGCGCGTTCGTTGTCGGCACGGGCAGGAGCGACTATCCAAATCAGATCAACAACGTGCTGGTGTTCCCGGGCGTGTTCAAGGGAGCGCTGAGCGTCCGCGCGAGGCAGATCACCGAGGAAATGAAGCTGGCGGCGGCAAGGGCTATCGCGTCGCTTGTCACGGAGGATAAGCTCTCGCAGGATTATATTATTCCCAGCGCGCTGGATAAGTCGGTGGCGGAAGCGGTCGCGAGAGCGGTAGCGGAGCAGTGGGTAAAGGATAACGGGTAATTCTCGAAGTGGCTTTAAAGTGAGCGTTCAATTGCTCTGAAAGCTAAAATCGACATTTTGTCCGTGTAATAAAAAATGTTTGTTCAAAGCAGCATTCGCAAAGAGCAGCAAAACGTCCGCGCAGGTTTTTTTTCGCGAGAGCCGGGCGCGGCGCAACGTAGCAAAGCGGAGTGAGCCGCGTCAGGCGGGTCGCGGAAAATTTCTTTTAGATCAGGAGTAGAGTATGAAATATGAATTTAATCCGCGGGGGGTATGCTCCCGCAAGATGGTTCTCGATATTGAGGACGGAGTAATTAAGGACTTAAAGGTGGAGGGCGGCTGCAACGGCAACTTGCAGGGCATCTCCGCACTGGTAAAGGGAATGACGGTCGAGGAGGTCATCGAGAAGCTCGCGGGTATCCGCTGCGGTTCGAAGTCCACGTCCTGCCCCGCGCAGCTCGCGGAGGGGCTGGCGAGGTTCAAGGCGGAGAACGCCGGCTGAACCGATAAAAAAGACAAGATATAAGGAGAGCGGCTTGACCGCGGTGCAGCATGAAAATATCATCACTTTTCAAGCAGGGAAGACCTGTGTTTTCATTTGAGATATTCCCACCGAAAAAGGACGGGTCTATCGAGGCGGTATACAAAACGCTGGACGGGCTGACTGATTTGAAGCCCGATTTTATCAGCGTGACCTACGGAGCCGGCGGAAATACGCCCGCGGGCTGCTCCACGAGGGAGATAGTCTGCATAATCAAGGAGAAATACCATACGGAATCCATCGCGCATCTGACCTGTGTGAACTCCACGCGCGAGGATATTGACAGGGTGATTGGGGAATTTGAGAGCTGCGGCATTGAGAATGTGCTGGCGCTGCGCGGGGATATCAACCCCGATATACCGCCGAGGGAGGACTTCAAGCACGCGAGCGAGCTGATCTCTTATATGAAGCAGCGCAGCGGGCTGAGCTTTTCTGGTGCGTGCTACCCCGAGGGTCACACGGAAGCGAAAAGCCTTGAAGAGGATATCGAAAATCTCAAAAAAAAGGTGGACGCGGGCGCGGAGCATTTAATAAGCCAGCTTTTTTTTGATAACCATCATTTTTACGAGTTCTTGGACAAGGCGAGAGCTGCGGGTATAAACGTGCCTATTGAAGCGGGGATAATGCCCTGCGTCAACGCGAACCAGATACAGCGAATGGTGACGATGTGCGGAGCGAGTCTCCCGCCGAAATTCACAAAAATAATGGCGAGGTTTGAAAGCAATCCCGAAGCCATGCGGGACGCGGGTATAGCCTACGCGATAGACCAGATAATCGACCTTGCGGCAAACGGCGTGGACGGTATACATCTGTACACCATGAATAATCCCTATGTGGCAAGAAAGATCAGTAAAAGCGTTGAGAGCGTTTTATTGGGTTAATGATAAGTAGGTAAAATATGATAAGTCAGATCACATCTATAAACCGTTCCGAAGCGCTGCGCTACATGGGCTACAAGGGCGAGCCCGACGAGCGCATATCCGCGCAGATTGGCGAGTGCGAAAAAGCTCTTATAAAGGAAGCGCGCCCGCAGTTCGTGTGGCGGATATTTGAGATAACAAGGTTTGAGAATATTTTGGCGCTGAACGGGTGCGACTTTACTTTGGACGGCAGGGATATTGCGGAGCATCTGCGCGGCTGCGACAAGGCTGCAGTCATCTGCGCCACTCTTTCCGCGGATACGGACAGATTCCAGCGGCGGCTGGATGTGAGCGATTCTATGAAGGCGCTTATTACTGACGCTCTGGCGAACGTTATGATAGAACAGGTAGTTGAGGACGCGCGCGGGGATATTCTCGCCGATATGATGGGGTATTCCACCACGTTCTGCTACGGCGCGGGCTACGGGGATTTTCCGATAGAGACCGCGAAGCAGCTTATAGCCGCCGTGGACGCGGTAAGGAAGATCGGCGTATGCTGCACAGCGACGAATATGCTCACTCCGCAGAAAACCATCGTGGGGATCGTGGGGCTGTCCCGCGGCGAGCTGGATATGAAGCGCAAAGACTGCGAGGACTGCTCGATGAAGCATACCTGCAAGTTCAGAGAATACGGAGTAAGGTGCAATTAAAAAAATTTGCGGCGGGGAGATCCACGCCGCTTATTACGAATATAAAAACGCGCGGTCAGCATACCGCGCGTTTTTATTATTCAAATATAGATGCGAGCTTCAGCGCGTCGCCGAAATTGCCTGCCGCGTATATCTTCGCGTCCTTAAGAGCGATCTTGCCTTCCGCAAACGCCGCGATATCAGCCAGCGGGATATCAGCCTTCAGGGTGCAGTCGTCGTAGGAATAGGGAGCAACCGTCAGCTTGCCGTCCTTGACCTCAATATAAATGAACTTGTGATTTTCGTCGTTATTTTCCCAGCCGTAAATTTTGAACTCAGCCGCGATAGTTCCGTCGATTAATGCGGCCTTAGCCTTTGCGGCTCTTTTGGTGATCTTAGCGCAGATATCTTCAACTGTTAGCTCCTTGGGTTTTCTGCCGCCTCTCCTTACGGGCTTGTCTGCGGGTTTTGCCGCTGCCTTTGCTTCGGGCTTTTCAGCCTTTGCTGCCGCCGCGGTTTTAGCACCTGTC
>CAMWLH010000273.1 GCA_947175045.1 uncultured Clostridia bacterium
GGCGCGGCAGTTTCATTCTTTTTGCCCTCGCCTGTGAACGACAGCCTATCCGCAATGATTTCATAACACGTTGCGGAATTACCGTTCTTATCGGTATATTGTCGCGTTTGCAGTTCTCCTTGAACAAGTATCATTCTGCCTTTTGCAAAGTATTTGCATACAAATTCGGCGGACTTTCTCCAAGTAACAACATTAAAAAAGTCGGATTTTCTTTCTGCGCCTTTTGGCTGAAAGCGCCGTTCAACAGCTATACGGAAACTGCAGACGTTTATCCCGTTTGTAGTGACCTTAAGCTCAAGGTCGTTTACGATACGCCCCACCATTGTTACATTGTTATACATAAAATCCTCCTGTTAAATCAAATCAGTGTACGGGTAACCGCCGTTTATATCATTATCTCTGTACCATTCGCTATAACCGCTGCCACGAGCATTCAGAACGGCGAGAACACCATCAACTTTCAGTCCGTCCTCGGGAACGGAAAGAACCATTCTTGCGGTTTTTGAGCGCGGTCTGCTGCCGCCGATCGGCGGATAGTCATTCGTGTTGTCTGCAATGCAGTAAGCGATTATATGAGGACGGGATTTATTGCTGTCACCGCCTGAAATGCTGCCGATCTGATTGCCGTTCAGGTATATATTCGCCACATAGCAGCTGCGTATATATCCATTTGCTAACCCCGAAGTCTGACCGACAATTCCGCCGCAGTAATCTGCTCCCGAAACGGCGAGAGAATTTACTCCACAGCCTGTAATATCACCGCTGAAAGTCACCTTTGTATTGTTTTCAAACACTTCCGCTCCAAAAGCACTACCCGCTATGCCGCCGATTATATCTCCGTTTTCAATCGAATTTTTGTTGGATAAACAGCCGCTGACCGTACAAGCATTACCGACAATGCCACCCATCGTCGCGGCGCTCCCGCGTATGGAGTTGCTTTCCGATACACAGTTTTCTATAACACCTCCGTTTCCCACCAGACAGCCTATATTATCAGAGTTTTCGGCAGTAATGGTGCTGTTGGTAACGCGGCAGTTAAGGAATCTTGAATTTCCCGTAGAATAACTTCCGAATGTGTAGCTTGTAACGGTATTGCACAGAATACCGCCATCGGCGCTTGAAACAGTTATTTTTGCACCATCGATGTTGACATTCCGAATATTGCTCGCCGCAAGCGTTCCGAAAAGTCCTCCCTCGCCGCGCAAATTTTGTATTTTATATCCCTGACCGTCATATACGAACAGGTTATAGAATTTATCTTCATAGCCGCGGGAAATTTTTACCGTGTCAATCGATGTGCGTTCTGCTTCGTTGGGGAATTTTATATCGGCGGTCTGGATAAAATATCCGCTTGCCTTGTTTTCGGCAAGATACAGAAGCTGATCGTAGTAATCAATGATATAGGGGTTGCTCTCCGTCCCCTTGCCGCCGCCGTATCTGTTCAGAACACGATAAAGGGTAATATCCTTTTTGAATTTGTATTCCGTATCCCCGTAATACTCGATTGTGCCAAATTCTCCGCTTTGCTCCTTGGTGGAAAATCCGTAGGTACAGCCGTAAACATGATTGTAATTATCGCTCCTGTCGTTGACCTTTGGCAGCTTCAATGCCGCTTCTCCGTTCATATCAAGCGGAATATTATATGTCAGCGGCGCTTTGTTAAAGTAACTCTGGTCAATGGAAATTGTGATATATGTAGCACGCTCCCATTTTCCGTAGACATCGCAGTCCTCCGTTACTTCAAGATAGTCAAGCGGTTGGGGAGAGTTTTCAAGATACCACCCAAACAGCATATATCCGTCCTTGACTATTCCGAAATCCTGCCGCATATCAAGCGTACCCTTTTCCACGTCCTGCACCATAACGCTGTCGTCATAGTGGAACGTTACCTTTGCGGTTGGCTTTTTTTCACTCCATACAGCGTAAAGCGTTATATTCTCGGCGGGCATTTTCAGCGTTTTTAGTGCGGTGGCTGCTGATTTATCAGTATGCCAACCCGCCAGATTTAATCCGCTCTTATATACTGCGATTTCAGTCGGCATTGGCACGTCCTCGCCATACTTAACCTTAACCGATGAAAGCTGCCCCGTTCCGCCGTTGGAGTTATATGTTACCGTAAATTCGTCCGTTTCCCATACTGCATACAGCGTAACGTTATTATAGGGCATTTTATAATCGTACAGAGGATAATTTATTTCCACATTATCCGAAAATCCGATCAGTTTGTATCCCTCGCGCGAAAGACTTTTTGCTGCTTCATCGGCGTTGGGGAGTACAACATACTGTTCGGGCGCGGAGCTTATACTCTCAATAGTCCCCTCGCCGCCGTTTGCATGAAAGGATATTGTATATTCGGACTTCACTGAACCGCCGCCCCCCGAATTATCCGAGTAACCGCTGTCTGTATATTCGTTATCTATGGTTTCGGGATAATATATTTCCTCGGTTTGCGGTATGTCAATATACTCTCCGCTTTCTGCGCTCTCTGCGCGAGTTTCAGGCTCCGCCGTTTCGGCAAGCTCGGCTGTTGCGGAGGCTTCAATAGTAAACGGCGCTTCTGTTGTGGCTTCGGCGGTAGCCTCCGCGGTCGATCCGTCCGAGCTATTCTCGGACGGACTGCCTTTGAGCGCCGACGCTATAATCAAAAACAAAACAAATGCGGCGGCTATACCGAGAATTAAATACATCTGCATATTTTTCTTACCGCCCCATTTCGGCGCTTTTCCGCCTGCTATACTGAATTCGTATCCGTCAATGATCTCAACCGCGTTTTCCGCTTGCAGTCTGATGTAGGTTTCTTCGTTAAGCTCCCCGACAACAGTACCCTCAAAATCTGTTTTGCAAAGTGCATACCTCACATCGACAACGCTTGTTTTGGTGTCCTTTACAAACTGTTTGTAGTCGGCGTGAGATGTGAGAGCCTTTTCCGAGAAAACGGGTATTCCGTTCTCGTCCGCGTCCTGCATATCGGAAACGATAAACAGTATCTTTTTTTCGTCGTCAAAGCTGCTCAGTTCAATTCTGAAAAAGAACATTATTTTCCGCCTTTCTTGTTATTTTCAAATTCCATCTTAAAACCGATGTGGAGTTTGCCATCCTTGCCCTCCCAATCGTCGCCGAATGAGATGATCGCGTCATAGGTCGTACCTTTTTTCTCGCTAAACAACCCAGTGACCTTGACTTTCCCTTTGTTTAATAACGTTTGCAGCGTTTTAACACCGAGAGTTTTCTTTTTGGATTTCCAGAACAGATCGTCTGCAAAAACACGGAAAATGCAGGGATCATCATTTTTCTGAGATGAATTTTCGCAATAATAAATAACCGCCCCCGTTTTGAGTTTTCCCATGTAAACAGCCCCTCCGCACTTCGGACATTTGCCCAGTGACTCGCGCGGCGGAGCAAGGGAAACATGCTGCCTGGTCTTTTCAAGCTCAATAACTCTGTTGACCTTTTCGACAATCTGCGCGATAACATCATCGGCGGATATCTCGCCGTTCTCGATTGCCGCGAGCTGCTGCTCCATTTCCGCTGTCATTTCAATGTTCTTAACATCTTCGGGAAGCATTTCAATTACTTTTCTGCCCTTTTCCGTAGATTTCAGTGTCTTTTTACTGCGCTCAACATAGCCAACCTTAATCACGCGCTCGATAATGCTCGCTCTTGTTGCGGGCGTACCCAACCCGCGCTTGGCAACATACTCGGATAATTCTTTATCCTCGATTCTACGGTCAATATTCTCCATTGCCCGCAGCAGCGAGGCTTCTGTGAATGCCTTTGGCGGTTTGGTCTCACTCTCGGCTATCTCAAGGTTTTTCGTTTCAAATGTTTCTCCTTGCTTATAGGAAACAGGGCTGCTGCCATCTTTTCCCTCGCTGTCGGAGTAGAATTTCTTCCAGCCGAGCTGTACGG
>CAMWLH010000274.1 GCA_947175045.1 uncultured Clostridia bacterium
GTGTCCTCGGGCACGGAGTTGTCCCCCGCGGAAGAAACGCACCCGCTAAGCAAGATTACAGATGTTGTCAATAATACGATAAGCGCCTTTCGCATTTTGTTATCCTCCATTGCTCAGCTGAATATTGCGCTAAATGCAACGGGCAGTTTTATTTTCATAAACCGCCTATTGCATAACAAGCTAATTAGTAGTTATATTATATCATAGTCCATATCGTTTGTCAACAAATTTAAGCTGAAAGCAAGCGTTTTCTCACCGCATTCATAGTTTAATATTATCAAATCGCTCGGATTTATGGTTTTAAGCCGCCGGCGCTATTGACTTCCCGATTTTGCATAACCCTATGAATAAAATCCGAATATTTTTTAAAAATCTCGCATATTATTCGTTTTTTTGCATAAATCCCCTTGACATTTGGGAAAAAGAGAGTATAATAGGTATATAATATTTTTAAAGGAGAACAAAACCATGGCTAAGGAAATCAAAAAAATCATACTCGCATATTCGGGCGGTCTAGATACCTCAATTATTATCCCCTGGCTTCACGAGAACTACCCGGGCTGCGAGGTTATATGCGTAGCGGGCAATGTCGGTCAGGACGCCGAGATAGTGGGTCTCGAAGAGAGAGCCAAGAAAACCGGCGCATCCAAGCTGTATATTGAGGATATTCAGGACGAATTCGTGAATGATTTCGTGTTCCCCACCATCAAAGCGGGAGCTAAGTATGAGGGCTATCTGCTGGGAACGTCTTTCGCGCGTCCTCCTATCGCAAAGAGACTGGTGGAGATCGCGAAAAAAGAGGGCGCCGACGCTATCTGCCACGGCTGCACCGGCAAGGGCAACGACCAGGTGCGCTTTGAGCTTACAATAAAGGCTCTCGCGCCCAACCTGCAAATAATCGCCCCCTGGAGAATATGGGATATCAAGTCCCGCGACCAGGAAATCTCCTATGCGGAAGCGCACAACGTTCCTATAAAAATCACCCGCGAAACAAACTACTCAAAGGATATGAACCTGTGGCACCTGTCGCATGAGGGTCTTGACCTTGAAGACCCCGCGAACGAGCCGCAGTACAACAAACCCGGCTTTCTGGAGCTTGGAGTATCTCCCGAGCAGGCTCCCGACAAGCCTACCTATGTGACCATTCACTTTGAAAAGGGTATCCCTACCGCCATCAACGGCGAGAAGATGGACGGCGTAAAGCTCATCAAGACACTCAACAAAATCGGCGGCGAAAACGGTATCGGTCTGTTTGATGTGGTTGAGAACAGGCTTGTGGGTATGAAGTCAAGAGGAGTTTACGAGACTCCCGGCGGCACTATTCTCTATCACGCGCATGAGGTTCTTGAAACTATCTGCCTTGACAAGGAGACACAGCACTATAAGTACGGTCTGGCTCAGAAATATGCTGACTTGGTATACAACGGTCAGTGGTACACTCCCCTGCGCGAGGCTATGGACGCTTTCGTGGACAAGACACAGGAGACCGTTACCGGCGACGTAAAGCTGAAGCTCTACAAGGGCAATATCATCAATGCGGGAGTTACATCTCCCTACACGCTGTACAGCGAGGATTTCGCGTCCTTCGGAGAGGACGACGTTTACGACCAGAAGGATTCCGCGGGCTTTATCAATCTGTTTGGACTTCCCATCAAGGTCAAAGCGCTGCTTGACGAGGACAGAAAGAACAAGTAAAAACAAATATTGAAGAGCGGAAAAGCTTTTTCCGCTCTCACATTTTGAAAAAGGGGTTAAGGCAATCATGGCTATGATGTGGGCAGGAAGATTTTCCAAAGATGTTGACAGCAAGGTGAACGCGTTCAATTCGTCTATTTCGTTTGACGCGAGAATGTATAAGCAGGACATAGCGGGCAGCATTGCTCACGCGACAATGCTCGGTGAGCAGGGCATAATCGGCATGAGTGACAGTCTGGAGCTTATAGGGGGTCTTAAGGAGATACTGGCGGATATCGAAAGCGGAAAGTTGGAAATAGACCCCAACGCCGAGGATATCCATATGTTTATCGAGGCGGAGCTTACAAGCCGCCTTGGAGATGTGGGCAAGCGGCTGCATACCGCACGCTCGCGCAACGATCAGGTAGCGTTGGACATAAGGCTTTATCTCCGCGACGAGATAAAGGAGATAAAATCGCTTATCGCTGAGCTGATAACGGCTCTGTGCGATATCGCCGAGAAGCATTCCGACACCGTAATGCCGGGGTACACTCATCTTCAGCGCGCCCAGCCCATCACATTCGGTCAGCACCTCATGGCATACGCGCAGATGCTGCTGAGAGATATCGACAGGCTGAACGATACGGAACGCAGAATGAACGTTTCCCCTCTGGGCAGCGGCGCTCTCGCGGGGACTACTTACAATATCGACAGACACCGCACCGCGGAGCTTCTCGGAATGAGCGGACCCATGGCGAACTCTCTCGACGGGGTAAGCGACAGGGATTTCTGCATAGAGCTTGCAAGCGCTCTTTCTGTATGCATGATGCATTTGTCGAGATTCTCCGAGGAAATAATTCTGTGGTGCTCGTGGGAATTCAAGTTTATCGAACTGGACGATGCGTATTCCACGGGTTCGAGCATTATGCCGCAGAAAAAAAATCCCGATGTTACCGAGCTTATACGCGGAAAGACCGCGCGGGTAATCGGCGACAATGTAACTCTGCTTGCCATGATGAAAGGTCTGCCGCTTGCCTACAACAAAGATATGCAGGAGGACAAGGAAGCGATTTTCGACGCGGTGGACAACATCAAGCTCTGCCTTTCCACCTTTATTCCCATGCTCAAAACCATGACGGTTTACAAGGCGAATATGCGCAACGCCGCCGCGAGGGGCTTTATCAACGCCACGGACTGCGCGGATTATCTCGTCAAAAAAGGAATGCCGTTCCGCACTGCCTACAAGATAACAGGCGGTCTGGTGGCGCTGTGCATAAGCCGCGACACCACTCTCGGCGACCTGCCGCTTAAGGACTACAAATCTCAGTGTGAGCTATTCGAGGACGATATCTACAAGGCGATAAGCCTCGATACCTGCGTGGGAGAGCGCAAGACATTCGGCGGACCTGCCCCCGAGAGCGTAATGGCGCAGACAGAGCTTACAAGAAAACGTCTAAAGGAGCTGTGCAATGAATAAGGTCAAGATATACATTGACGGACAAGAGGGAACCACGGGGCTTAAGATACTGGAGCGCTTCAAGGACAGAAGCGATATCGAGCTTCTGCGTATCGACGAGGACAAGCGCAAGGACAACGCCGAGCGCGGACGGCTGATAAATTCCTCGGACTTCACGTTTCTCTGCCTGCCCGACGCGGCGGCGATAGAAGCGGTTTCTCTCGCGGAGGACAGAGTGCGTATAATCGACGCCTCCACTGCCCACAGGACTAACCCCGACTGGGCTTACGGCTTTCCCGAGCTTTCGGCGGAGCTTCGCGGAAAAATAGCGGGGTCGAGCCGCGTTGCCGTTCCCGGGTGCTACGCGAGCGGCTTCGCTTCGATGGTTTACCCTTTGGTAAAACTGGGAATAATGCCCAAGGATTACCCCGTGTGCGCTCACGCGGTATCGGGGTACAGCGGAGCGGGCAAAAAGGCTATCGCTCAATATGAGGATCCCGAAAGGGACGAGGAGCTTGACAGCCCGCGGCAGTACGCTCTCACACAGCAGCACAAGCATGTTCCCGAAATGCAGAAGATATGCGGGCTGGAATACGCGCCGTCCTTTAATCCGCTTATATGCGATTATTTCAGCGGTATGGTGGTGTCGCTGCCGATACACACGCGGCTCCTTACAAAGAAATACGGCGTGGATGATATCCGCAAAGCTCTTGCGGAATATTACGAGGAAAATAATTCCTATTTTGTGAGGGTAATGCCCAAGGGTGAGCC
>CAMWLH010000275.1 GCA_947175045.1 uncultured Clostridia bacterium
CACCGTATTGCTGCCCGCGTCGCCGAAATCCGCCGCGTCGGGCATTTCGCCTATCCCGAAGCTGTCCAGGACTATCAAAAAAACTCTTTCAGCCATAATACCTCCGTCATTCCGAAACTCCCTTTATCGCCAAATCAACTATCTCGTCAACGGTAGGCTCGCGGTTTAATCCCGCAAACTCCGCGATAAGCTGCGGATAGTATATCAGATCGCTTCCTCCCGGGTGATCTATGCTTTGCCTGAATTTATTTATCAGATCGCAATGCTCCTGCTCCGAAAGCTGTCTTCCCGTCTTTTTGTCACGCACGGTCATGATGGATTCCACCAGTTCGACAAGCTCTTCTCTTGTAAGCTTTGACATATTTGCTCCCCCTCGGTCTAATTCATCAGCAGCCGTGCCGCGCTTGTTCCGATACGGTCGCAGCCCTCGGCGAGAAAACGCTCCATATCCTCACGGGTGCGAATACCGCCCGCCGCCTTTATTCTGACATTCTCTCCGATATGCTCCGCGAAAAGCCGTATATCCTCGATTTCCGCACCCGCGCTGCCAAATCCCGTGGAGGTCTTGATGTAATCCGCGCCGGCTCGGGTCACACAGCCGCAGAGCGCAATTTTCTCCTCCCGCGTGAGATAACAGGTCTCGATTATCACCTTGAGTATTTTATCGCCGCAGGTGCGCTTTACCGATGCTATCTCACTCTCAACCGCGCCGAGATCGCCGTTTTTGACGTCTCCGAGATTTATCACCATATCAATCTCGTCAGCCCCGTTTTTAACGGCGTCCTCCGTTTCAAAGCATTTTACCGCGGTCGTGGAATACCCCAAAGGAAATCCTATCACCGTGCAGATATTAAGCTCCGGGAATTTTTCGCGCGCAAAACGGACATAGCTCGCGGGAATACAAACGCTTGCGGTATGATGTATCACAGCTTCCTCGCAAAGCCGCGCTATCTGCTCTGCGGAAGCGTCCGCCTTAAGCAGCGTGTGGTCTATATGCGACAATATTTCCTTGTTTGTCATAAAAACTCCTTATTTGATTGTGCGCAGGCGTCAGACGTTATGAGCTTATCCTGAAATACCTCAATCCCACTACGCCGCCGCTTGTTATTTTTAAATCAAACGTTCCGCTGAGCGGTTCTGCATCGGCTGTCAGCTTCACAAACTCCGTGTAGCTGTTTGTGGCGGGAACGTCTAACTCCGCAACGGCAGCGCCCGTATCCCCGCGCACTATCGTCAGCTTTGTCGCCGAGCCCGGGTTGGATATCTCTATCTCCGCCCGCCTGCCGCCGCTCAATTTACAGTTCTCGTACCTTAAAAAGCTCTGCCAGTCTTTTATCAGCGCGTACTCACGCTGCTGCCTGTCAGCCTCGAAGGTCACACCCCTATAATCGTAGGAAGCCGCCGCGGGCACTGCCTTGGAAACATCAATTCCCTCATACTCCGCGCCGTTTATCCTTATTTCGGCGGTCTGCCGTATATCCTCGCAGGAAGCCCCCGCCTGAAGCTCATAAGCGCCGCTGAACAGAACAGCTGTGCTTGTGTTGATATCCCACATCGACAACTCTTTTGCGTCAAAACTCAATGTGACGCTAACGCGCTCCCCATGGGGAATAAATCCCCGCTTAAAAGCGCAAAGACGGTTTCTCGGAACCCCGCCCGAAAAACGGGGAGCAGCCGCGTAGATCTGCACTACCTCCTCGGAATCACGCATTCCCGCGTTCTCCACGTCCAACGTTACTTCGACCGTATCGCCCGCCGCAAAGGAGCTTTTGTTCACCTTAAGCGCCCCGTATCTGAAAACGGTATAGCTCAGCCCGTGACCGAACGGGAAAAGCGGCGCGCCGTCATAGTACAAATATGTACTGCGGGTGCGGATTATATTGTAGTCCTTTATACCGCAAAGCTCCTTTTCGCTGTCGTACCATGTCATGGGACAGCGCCCCGCGGGAGAAATATCACCAAACAGTGTTTTTGTTACCGCCGTTCCCAAAGCGGGTCCCGCATGAGTAATATGAAGCACCGCCGTCAGCCGCTCATCGTGCATAAGGCTCACGTCGTCCGCGCGCCGCCCGTCGTCCAGAGCGTAGGGATACCCCGATACCAGAAACAGCGCAGTATTCTCGTTGAATGTGAGCGCCGTATCAAGTATCTCTATCTGCTTTTCGGGCAGCCGCAGGTGCTTTCTGTCAAAGCACTCGCGGGCGTTTATCATCGGATTGTTGCCGCAGAAAACCACCGTCTGGTGCGCGTCGGTCACTACCCGTCTTACCCGCTCCGCGCCCGAGGAAAATATCTCCATGTTCAGCACCGAGCTCTTTTTGGGCTTAAGCTCCGATGTGACCGCCAGCTCACCCTTTTCCGTGACATACAGAAACCTGTCCTGCCAGTTGCGCAGAATATGCTCCCGCCCGTTCCTTTCAAGCGTGAACTTCTCCTTGACGAACCACCCGTAGGGCTCGTCGGAAACGCACTTCATTATCCCCGCGTCGCACATAAACTTACCGTTCACCTTAGAGCGCAGTGAGACCGCCCCGTCGCCCCACTCGTACAGCTCCAGCAGGCAGTTTTCGCTGATAAGGGCGCTGTCCGCCCGCAGTACTCCCTCCTCATCGACCGAGAAATAGAAGCCGTTCGCGGCATCACGCAGAGCGATAACATCGTTGCCCGAATCATATACGACGTTTTCCCGCCCTATCGCGGCGGTTATCGCGTCGAGTATCGTGGAGCTCCTGTCGGAGGTCCCCGTGTACCAGTCGCGGAAATTCATATCCGCATGAACTCCCACCACCGCCAGCTTCTCATTTTTTGAGAACGGCAGTATCCCGCGGCAGTTACGAAGCAATATCACCGATTCCTCCGCCGCTCTTTCGGTAACGGCATAGTGCTCCGCGCAGCATACAAGCTCTTCGGGATAATCGAAAGCGCCATCGTCGCCGTCTATCTCGCCCAGCATAAATCGCGCCTTGAGCACTCCGTAAAGCACCCTGTCGATATCCTCCGCGGTAATAAGCCCGCGCTCCAGCGCTTCTTTTGCCGAGGCGGTAACTATCTCCGCGTCGTCCGTCATTATCTCCGCGCCGTGGCTCTTGTATATCCTCGCGAGAGCCTCCATATGGTTCGGGTCGGAGCGGTGGTACTGAACGTTCTGCACAAAATCTCCGCCGTCTGTTACCGCGAACAGCATTCCCCACTCCTTTTCGCAAAGCTCGCCCACCTCGGGATTGCACACGCCCTCGACCCCGTTTATGCAATTATATGCGGTCATAAGGCTCTTTGCACCGCCGCTTCTTATGGCGTATTCAAAGGCTTTCAGGTAATAATCATGCTTTAGCCCAAGGGGAACGGACGCGTTGTCGCTTCCGCGGTTCTCCTCATTATTATTCGCGTAAAAGTGCTTAAGGGTAGGTATAAGGCGGGTATAGCGCTCATTGCACCCGATCATACCCTTAGTGTACTCCGTCGACATCTTACCGATAAGGAACGGATCCTCGCCGTAGCCCTCTTCCGTTCTGCCCCAGCGCGGATCGCGCTCCGCATCAACGGTGGGACCCCACACGCACAGCGAAGCTTTCTCCTTTTTATGATATATCCTCGTTTCAACGCCCGTTACCTCACCTATGGAGCGCATAAGCTCCGGGTCGAATGTCGCCGCCAGCCCGAACGGCTCCGGGAACACCGTAGACGGCTCCTCGCCGAACTCGCCGCGGCAGACCAGCCCCCGAGCAACCTCCGTTCCGATAGTAAACCCGCGCAGACCAAGCCTCGGCACAGCCCGCTGCCGTGTCGTCAGCATCGTCAGCTTCTCTTCGAGCGTAAGCTCCAGGCTCTTATTCACAAATGACCATGCCCACGCATACCTACGTGTAGATATCGGTTGGCGCCGTATCAT
>CAMWLH010000276.1 GCA_947175045.1 uncultured Clostridia bacterium
GCAATACCCGCGATAAAAGCGTTCATAATGCTATTGAGTGCCTTAGGATTTATAAAATTCGAGTACGGAATCGAGATACTGCCACCCAGGAATTGCTGCCATACGCTCGTGAACGGTTCAACGGATGTGCGTATATTGTGTGATCTAATCAAAATCCCAGAAAATTACAGAGCATTATTTGTAAGATTCGGGGTTGATATATTTTAAATTTAAGGAGATTTTTTATGAAAAAACAACAATTTATAATTTCGGTACCTGTTCAGTCTGCAAACAATTTAAAGCTTGTCGAGTATGAGTATACGGGTTTTCCGGAGCGCAATAAGATAATGTCAAACAATCGCTCGCGTTTTCCGGGAGTTCCCATGCTATTGCATAACTACGACCCGGACAGTGATGCGGAGATTCTATTTATAAGGACGATAAATCCGGAAAATGAGAATGATGCAAATAACAATTTTGAGGTATTACAGAATGAAATAGCAAGTATACCCAATAATCCGGACATTGACGAGACACTGAGGGAAAAATTCAGAGGAAATACTCTGCTTTCAAACGCAAAGGAGATCAAACTGCTTTATGAGGAGACACTTGAAAAGCAGATACAATTGATAAAGGATATTTGCGCTTTGTTTAAGGAGGACGCCGATCTTTATATGGACATAACCTTTGGCTCCAAAGTAACTCCGATTCAGTCTGTTGTATCTTTAGTATATGCGGAAAACGCGAAGCACATGACTATCAAAGAGCTTGTTTACGGACTATGCGCAGGAGTTTCTGTTCCTAAGATTTTCAATGTTAAGGATTTGTATAGGATCGGTCAGTCGCTTAATGTCGCGGCATCTGTTCCGGGGATTGATATAGACAAGATGTTAAGCACCTTTTAAAGCTGCAAAAAAGGAGGTTTAATAATTATGTCTAACATGGCGGAGTTAAAAAAAGCGGCGGTGAGGATAGCGAATAAAGCCGTAACAACAAAAGGTTACCGCTACGACCCTGAAATAATAAGGAATCAGGCGGACGAGATCGCTGTTCAGATTATCGACAGTGACATGGAAGTTACAGGTGAAATAGAAAGCTTGTGCAGAAAAAACAATGAAGATTTTGTAAAGTCTATGGATTATTTCTCGGTGCATCAAAGCGATGCTGAAGAATATGCTATGGCTATGGATTATATCTCCGACATATGGTTTAATATATTGAGCAATTTTAATATTTACAAAAGCTATGCTTTTGCCAAAAAAAGTTCCAAGACCGACACAGATTTTATAGGATTTGTGCTTGCTATGGCGCGGAAAAGATATATGTCAAAGATTAACCCTGTCAGAATCACAATTTCATATGAATATTCGCCTGCCCGTGGTAGCATATATTCACGTGCCTTCTGGGGAAAGGTCAGGGATTATTGCAGGGAATGTGATGTAGAAGTCAGTGATCTTTATCTCCCTAGAAATGATGAGCTTGTTGATGAAATATTGCATAAGGTCCGCAACGAGGAAGAACCTTTCAGCGGCTTTGACGGAAAAGGGATGAAGAGAATTGAACTTATAGAGATCGCCTGTGGAATAACAAAGCAATCTTTGCTTATCCAAGATGACAGCAATGAGGAACATCTGATTGAAATTCCCGACAAAGATGTTTCGCTGGGGGAAATGCTTGAGGCGGTAGATACTGTTATTAGTTATATCGTCAAAGCAAATGAGATGCTCAGCATGAATACCTTGATTTCCAATGACCGATCTTCCGTAAAGAACAAAAAAGGCGTTACATATTATGGATATTTCATGGTCAAAACTATCAGTATGATCCTAAATGACAAAAGACGTGATGAATATCTGAAAGAACTGATCAAAATCGGTTGGGTCGGTAAAACGCAGGAGGAATTTGGCAAGGAGCTTTATAGCGCGGCAAAATATATTGATTCGTCAGAATCGCCTACAATAGCAGGACTGGGTAGATGTTTTGACGTAGATATGGTTAAAAATTACAACAATGGATTGAGAATAGTCTATAAACGTCTTCGAGAAGTTATGAGTTTAAAGAAATAAAAACAGATCCGCCATATGGTAAATATGGCGGATCTGTTTTTAGAAAATTCCGAAATGATTATTTTATTTTGGGTCATAGCTCAGTCAGCTAAAATAATTTTTTATATAATATTGCTTGACAAATATAAAATAATGTGTTAAAATACGAACATAAGGGAAGTAAAAAAAGTGCGGTTTTTCCAGGCTTAAAATCCTAATATTCCGCGTGGTTGTGTGCTTGGTGAGACTGCCGTAAATTACTCCCCTCACTGTAAGGTGATCGAAACCGATATTCCTTGTAGGAGTATCGGCTTGTTTTTAGGTGGTTATTATGCGTATTTATATAAACGAGTATGGTGCTAAGGTTCGCATGTTAGGAGGCAAGCTTATTGTTGAAAAGGGCGACCGGGAATTGAATTCTGTTCCTATTGAGTTGGTTGATGGTCTAATTGTAAATTCTACAGTACAGATAACATCTGCGGTGCTTGTGGAGCTGTCAGAAAAAAGGGTCGGAGTTTCATGGATCAACAGTACGAACAGAATAGTGTGCAGTCTGCTTGTTGAGGATGATGGTCAGATGTTGAGAAGAAAGGCTCAGTATGAACTGATTGGCAACAGGCGGCTTAAGTTGGCATTGTCAAAAAGCATTATTTCTGCTAAAATAGCTAATCAACGTTGCCTTTTGGAGAGTCTTAATAAAGAATACAGATATGCTTTAACTGATAAAGCTATCAATGAACTTGCGTTGTTGGAGAAAAAGTGCGTTCACTGTGATCTAGCTGCTTTGCGTGGAATTGAGGGCAGCGCGTCGCGTAATTACTTCGCGGCATTGGCGCTGCATTTTGATGATAAATTCGGATTTACCGGTAGAAACCGTCGTCCGCCTAAAGATTGCGTTAATGCTGCATTAAGCTTTTCATATACGCTGCTGTACAACTATGTGGATACAGTTCTGCGTAGTAAGGGATTTGACACTTTCGCGGGTATATTGCATACACCCCGCAGCGGTCATCGTGCTCTTGCTTCGGATATTATGGAGATATTCCGCGCACAGGTCTCGGATCGTGCCGTGCTCGAATTTTTTAAAAGAGCCGATCTCAGGCGGGATTTTGCTTATAATGAAAATGCGGTATATCTTTCGGCAGAGGGCAGAAGAGGACTTATAAAGAGCTTTGAGGATAGTATTTCAGCTTACTCAGAGGCAGGTGAAGGGTATAAAAAGGATATCGGCGGAGTTATTATGTCTCAGGCAGACAGACTCGCGGTGGCTGTGGAGGAAAGGAAGGCGTCATCACTGCACCCTTACAGAGCCGATCATGGGAGAAATAATGCATATTCTTGTAATATATGATGTTTCCGATAGCAGAAAAAGGCGCAGAACCTCTAATCTCCTCAACAGATATGGAACAAGGGTTCAGCGCTCTGCGTTTGAGTGTATTGTTACAGAAGCGGCGGAGGCAAAGCTTGAAAAAAAGCTCTCAGCCATAATTGATAATACTGATTCGGTGCGAATATATATTTTGTCTGCAACAAGGGTTCGTGTGTTTGGCATTGAGTCTGATAAAATATGTGGAAAAGAAAAATATTTGATTATTTAAAAATTATATGTGTAAAAATGCTTGACAAAAATAAAATAATGTGATAAAATACGAACGTAGGGAAGTAAAAAAGTGCGGTTTTTCCAAGACTAAAATCCGAGTATTTCGCGTGGTTGTGCGCTTTGTGGGACTACCGTGCAAATTACCCCCTCACCGTAAGGTGATTGAAACGTGGAGGATCGGAGGAGTGGGTCGGATTGTAAGATGACGAATAACCCCACTCAGAGTGAGGTGATTTAAAGTTTCGACGTAGAAATAATAAG
>CAMWLH010000277.1 GCA_947175045.1 uncultured Clostridia bacterium
GATAGTCCTTGCCGAAAATAAACAGCGGTATGCAGACCGCGAGAGCCGCCACCGCCGATACGAATTGCCGAATAGTCAGACCGAACAGGAATTTCTCCTTATATTCGGTTATCTCTTTCGGTATTTTTATTTCAATCAAATTGTATTTCCCCCTTTACATAGCGCCGCAAATTTTCCGCGACCACGCGCCCGACTGCATTACTCCCATTGCCAACGTCAGAGTGGTTATCAGACCGGAAACGCCGCTCAAGGTAAGATTTGTACTTCCTATGTTACCGCTTATAAGCGCGTTGTTTATCGCGGAATAAGATATAAACATCAGCGCCAAAACTATCGACTGCAGGGAAACCGCCGCGTAGGATTTCAAAAATCCCTTTCCTACGTCGGACAAACCCTCGCAAGCAAAGGTTGACAGCGGAACGGGGGCGATCATTGTGTATACCGTCAGTTCAAACAATCGTGCAATCACCACGACGTTGGCAAGTATCAGCACTATTTTCATTATCAGCCCTTGAATTGTTATCTGCAAATTCATTAAAACAGGCTGAAAATTCAAAAATCCCGCGCTTGTATCGTTGACGATAAGGTATGCGTCCGACGCTGATACGAAGTATTGAGCCTTAGTCATATTATCGCCGCTTATAAAACTGTACTGCGTTACCGTGCCGCTTATAGCGCCGACAAAGCTGTTAAAGCCCTTATACAAAATGATCGTGAATAACTCTGCGTTATCCACGCATACCTTTGCGACTACCATTTTTATAAACAACATCAAGACGTTTTCCCAAGTCACCCATTGAAGGTGGAGCGTTTTTGAGAAAAAATCTATAAGGAAAAACATCACGCACAACGTTATTGCCATTGCCTTTATCGCCGCGACCAAATTCGGGAGTGACGTTGTGGCAGTTGATAAAAGACCGTCGTTCGTGAGCAGCTCAATAAGCATTGAAAACATCGTGTTCAGTTCAAGCACAATGCCTTTTATGTTATCCATACATTGCCCGTAACTCCACATAAAAAAACCTCCTTTCTGAACAAAGAGAAACTGCGGCGCTTTGTAATTGTGCCATATATGGCAACGTGTTTTTACTCCGCGCCGCTGTTTCCGAGTGCCGAAAAGCGCGAGTTACACGCTTATGCCGTAATGCCGAACAGATTAAGCGAGAGTGTGAGCGCGAACACCACAAAGCCGCTGGCAAGTGTCATAAGACCGCGCGTTTTTGCTTCCGCGTCGTCGTTCTTGATAGCGAGAGCGAACATAACACCGCCGACAAATGCGACAACCAAGCCGATACGACCTATCCAAGTGGCGAAAAATCCGATAACCGAATTAAATGCCGCCTCACCGTCGACCGTACCGCCGTTCGTACCGCCCGTGCCGCCCGCGGGCGCGGCAAATGCGGATACCGTTGTCATAAGCGACATAGTGAGCATAGTAGTAACAAACGTTGCGATAGTTCTGCACCGTCTGCTTACCGCCGAAAATGCTCTCTTAATGGGATTTGTGTGCTCCTTACGAGCCGCGAGTGTGATTTTGTTTTCCATAACAGAAAACCTCCTTTGAAAAAAATATTTATGTACAACCGCCTTATGCGGAAGTATCCGTAAAACAAGTATTAAAATAAAGCAGCGCTGTCGAGCATAGCGTTATAGTCCGGCTCTCCGATTATTTTCCTCTCCGACAGATCGAGCGGAGCAATATCCTCGGGCGCAGGCAGATCTACGTCCGCGAAATCCAATTTATCATCGGAATTGTAATATTTGTCACTTGACAAAACAACAGCGTTCTGCTCATTCCGAGCAAGCGCCGCCGCTATCTCGTCCTCATCACCGACAAACTCATTGTCAAGGTTATCTCCCGCCATTTCATACACCTCCGTTTCATCTTCGGGAATATCTACGTCAGTTATCGGTTTTTCATCGTCGATAGGCTTTGAAACTCCCTTTGGCGGTATTTTTTCGGAATGGTTGATCTTCGGATCGGGCGCTTTTTCCGTGTGCAGATCGTCGATAAGATACGCGTATTTTTGGTTGCTGTCCTCCAGATACGCGTAATTGACGTGCTTTTCAATGTCAAATTTGTGACAGAAAAACGGGTACAACGCGCGAACCATTAAAACACACTCGTTAGTTTTCATTACCTTTAATTCATCGGGGGTCATCAACTCTCGTCCGAGAATGGAATTATTCTCCGACGTTGACGGAGATTTGTGGGAGCGTGTTCTGTTCTGCGAAACAACGTCTATCGTTTCCTTACCCAATGATTTTGAAATAGCTTCAAGCGTACTGTCCTCTTTGCCTCCGAGAAATAATAAGCTGTCGCAGTTACCCGTGACGATCTCCCACGACTTGTCGTACATTTTTTTCAACTGCGCTAAATTCTGAATGATGATATTAGCGCTTATCTCCATAGAACGCATTGTCGCGAGAAGTTTATCGAAATCGGGGATAGTGCCTATATTCGCAAATTCGTCGAGCAAACAGCGAACGTGTACGGGCAAACGACCGCCGTATTTAAAATTCGCGGTATCGTAAAGCGTGTCGAATAGCTGAGTGTACATCATAGCCGCCAAGAAATTGAACGTCGCGTCCGAGGACGGTATGATAACAAACAGCGCCGTTTTTTTGTCACCGAGGGTATCAAGCTGTATATTGTCCGTGTGCGTTAAGTCCGCGACTTCGGGCAGATTAAAGGCGGCAAATCTGACCGCCGCCGAAATAAGTATTGATTTTGCCGTTTCCGCGGGCGCTTTTTTGAAGTCCGCATAATACGAAACAGCCATACTCAGAGGGTTTTCCTCGCGCAGCTCGTCCATAAGATCGTCAAGCGGAGAACGGTGGTTTTCGTCCTGTTCAGATATTTCCGCTAATCTCATCAGCCGCATTACCGTTGAGAAATTTCGGTCAAGCGAATTGCCGTTCGGGTCTTTCGCGTCCTTTTTCTCCAAAAGATAGAACGCGATAGCGAGTGTCAAAGCCTTTGTACTGTCGTCCCAGAACTGATCGCCGCCCGACGCGCCCTCCTGTTTTGTGTTCTTCATAAGGCAGTTGACCATTTTCATAACGTAGGTCTTGTTCATTTCTCCGTTTTTATCGTAGACGTAATTAAACGGATTATAATTGTTGGAGTGCGCCATATCGATCAAATTGAAAACGCGTATCTCATAGCCCGCCTTTTTGAGCAATCTTCCGCAAGAACGGAGCAGCTCGCCCTTTGGGTCGGTAACAACATAAGATGTGTTTAGCTGCATTAAATTCGGCTTGACGTAAAACCGCGATTTGCCCGCGCCCGAACCGCCGATGACAAGTACATTGAGGTTTTCTCGGTGCTGTCTGGTGTTCAGCGACATTCGGACTTCCTGCGTTAAAATTATGTTGTTGTCCGTTTCGTATGGTATTTCTTTAAGCGCCGGCGCTCTAAGCACGATACGCAAGGGCTTTTCGAGAAATTTCAAAAGCCTTGGCAGCTTGCCTATCCAATCGTGCTTATGCTTTTTCTTGTCCTCGTTATCTCGCAGAAATTGTTCCTCTTTGGCGTTAGCCCACCGCGCCGAACCGTGCTCAACACCCTTGCGGTGCAGCCGTTTTTGGGAGGTGTATTTCATAAGCGCATAAATTCCGAGCGCGAAAGCGACAAGCAGCGTTATTTTAGCGCCGTATCCCGAAAAATCCGTGAAATGCGCCCATACCGTTTCGGGAGATGTCAGCACCGCTTCAACGTTTGTCATAAGCGCCGTGAAGTCTAACACTCCGTTCTCATCAACAGACAAATCCATAGCCGCGCCGAGCGCCGCAGAAACATACAGAACCGCAAAGATTATCATTCCGTACAGCGCAATGGATAAAGGGGCTAATTTCTTCTTTTTCAATGCTTCAACCC
>CAMWLH010000278.1 GCA_947175045.1 uncultured Clostridia bacterium
ACCGCCTTTCATATCGTTTTTCCCTCACATTTCTTCATAACAAAAAAATAAAAATACAGCTTTTTGTATTTATCATAAAGAGCCGCAAATTCGCTGTAATTTCCCGCGTCGTCAAGTGCGAATCCCGTTTGTTTATACGCGTCCAGAATAGCCTTATACGCGTTCATTTTCTGCTCGGTATTTCCCTTTACATTTATTATGCGGTCTTTTCCGCTTTCATAGGTTATTTCTATGCCTGTGTTTTCATCCTCTGCCGACTTTTTGATAAGCTCCCATAAATCATTATTGGCTATACCTTTTATCCTGTCGTCATATTTTTGAGACAATTGTCGTTCAAGACTTTCGGCAGCTAAGTAATCCGCATATGCCGCTGTTGCGTTTATTTCTGCGTCCTCGCTCTTAGCGTTCGCGAGTTCATTCAGAAGCTCCAGCTGCTCCGCGTATTTGCCGTTCACAAGATCGAGCTGATTTGCTTCCGTTCCGTAGGTTGTTAGCAGAAGTTCCTGAATCTCCTTCAGCCGCTCCTTTGCTTCGTCTGTTTCCTGTGCCGCTGTCTTAAGCTTAGTGTATTCTTCGGCAAGACCGCGGATATTTTCCTCCGCGCTTTTACTTTCCTCCGCCGCGCTTATAAAATCCTTGGTGGACTGCCGCAGCTTTTCTATTTTATCGGTTGTTGAATCAATATTCCCCGCAAGCGTGACAAATACTCCCACAAGTACGGAGATAACCGAAATTACCGCCATATAGGGATTTGCGGCAGCGGCGGCGTTATTTGCCGTCTGCGCGGCTGTCGCGCCGTCAGTAGCTGTCTTTAATCCGCGAAACGTTGATACAAGCGTTTTTGCCGAGCTGTTGAAATTTGTTATAAAATTTGCACCCGCCATCAGCGATTTATAGGTGACAACGCTTGCGGTAACCCCCGCCAGTGCCGAAGCTATTAGCTTAATATTGTTCAGCAGCAAGGAAAGAGTGCCGGAAATAAAGTTAAATAGTTTCGGCGCGAAAGCGCCGCGTGAGCCTTTGAGCCTTATGACAGGTATATCCTGCCATAGGGCTCTTTTTGCTTTAAAGAAAGGGTGAAAAGATGGCAGATTTAACTATTGAGAGCCTGTCGATAGAAATATCCGCGGAAGCACAGTCCGCGATAAACACTACCAAGAGGCTGACAGAAAAGCTCCGGCAGCTTAAACAGGCGACCTCCGGCGGTCTGGCGGGAGCTGCGGAGTTCGCAAAGGGTATGAGGGAGATAGCTTCGGCAGCAAGGTCGCTCAACAACGTTGACGATACTAAGCTCAAAAACACAGCGGAAGCCCTTAAGGCGCTAAGTTCGCTAAGAAATGTTGGCGATCTGACAAATACCGCTGCGCAGATGAAAAATCTGAAAAAAATCACAAAGTCAATAAACTCCATGCCGCTTATAGGGCAGGACAAGCTACAGAATATCCGGGATATCTCCACGGCTCTGTCCTCGCTGTCGTCTGTTCCGGCTATGCCAGACCTGTCGGGAGTAGCGCGGTCGGTCTCGCAGCTCTCCAATGCCGCCGCGGCGGTACAGCAGACCAATATGGCGGACTTTGCACAACGGATACAGCAGTTTTCCGCTGCTTTACAGCCGCTTACAAATCTCGGAAAGACAAATCTTTCCAGCTTTATAAACTCTTTAAGGCGATTGCCCGAGATAACAGCCATGCTATCCTCAATGGACATGGACGCGTTCGCTGCACAGATACAGAGGGTATCTGCCGCCATAGCTCCGCTGGTAACGCAGATCAACACGTTGTCAACGTCGCTTACGTCGCTTCCGCCGCCGATCCAGAATGCCGTTGCAGCGCTTCTGAATTACAGCACAGGGGCGCAGCAGGCGGGGAACTCCACAAACAGCCTGCTTTCAAAGATAAAAAATCTTTTGAATATAGGCGCGGTCATAGCAACATTTAGGCGGCTTAAAAGTGTACTCGGCGGCATGGTGGAGAGCTCTAACGCTTATGTGGAAAATCTTAACCTGTTCTCGGTATCTATGGGCAATGCTGCGGACGAGGCGCTTAATTTCGCGAACCGCGTAAATCAGCTTATGGGTATCGACGTATCGCAATGGATAGAGAACCAGGGCTATTTCAAGCAGATAGCCTCGGGCTTCGGCGTGGTCGAGGACAAGGCTAATCTCATGTCGCAGAATCTTACTCAGTTGGGTTATGATATTAGCAGCTTCTATAAGCGGCTTGGTCAGCTCGCTTAAAAAGATTTCTACCGTAACCCCCTTTTTGGGTAAGTTTGCGGCGGGACTTACCGGCGGTGTCACTGCGCTTGTATTGTTCAAGGACTCGGTGAAAAAACTGATGACAGGGCAGGACGGAATTGTTCAGCTTGGTATAGCTATCGGTGGAACCGTTGCGGCTATCGGTGCATTTGTCGCTTTTGGCAATCCTGTTGGGGCTATAATTACTGCTGTTGGTGCGCTTACTGGTGTGATTTGGGGTGTAGTAGAAGCTCAGAAGGAAATGAACAGAGAGATTGCTGACACTATAATGTACGCAGAGAATGGCGGTATATCGGTTGAGGGTCTTGCAGACGGTTTTTCGGCGTATTTCTCCGAAATATCAACACATTATGATGATATTCTTGAAAACACAAAAGCGTTCAAGGAAAATCGCGAAAAAATTCAAAAAGCTGCTGACAAAGTATATTATTTGACTGATAAATATACTATTTTAGGTGAAACAATGTCAGCCGAAAGCGCACAAACTCTCGCTGACAATCTGGATACAATAAAAAAAGCGGTTGAGCGGGATTTCGGGCAAGGTATGTGGCAGTTCACCGTTGCGGGTCACCCAACACTCGATTACGGCAGGATACGCGCGGTAACTGGCGTAAAGGGGCAGTGTGACTGCAACTGGGCTTACATAGGCTACGCCGCGAAAATCAAGAAGCTCGGCATGAATAAGCCTGTCGTCAGCTACAAGGTCACTGGCACCAAGACGGTCACCAAGGACAAGCTCCCCGAAGCTCAGGGGCAGCTTAAGGCGCTGGGGTTCAGCGTGACGGCGGAGAAGGAGGTATAATATGCCCTGCGACTGCAAAAACGAGGGAGTGCCCTCTATACCCTTTGTCGCTTATGAAAGCGAAATGACGCGAAACGAACGTCATATAAAGCGGCTTATCGTCGCGCTTATAGTTGCGGTTGCAGCTATATTCCTGAGTAACGCGGTATGGCTTTACGCCTGGTGTCAGTATGATTATATTGGAGCAAGCGTGGAAAGCGTTATTGAGATCAACGGCACGGACGGCGGAAACGCCAATTATATAGGGAACGACGGTGATATTTATAATGGCGAAGATAAAGATTACAAAGCGCAAGAGGACGAGAGCGCGGACACGCGGGACGCGAATGAGGAAGCCTAAATGAAGCGTGAATTCGACCTGCCGCGCTCCGAGATTTCGGCGCTTATTGACGAGTGGATTTTCAACGAGCGCGACCGTAAGATATTGAAGCGCCGACTGTTGGACGGTATATGCTATGAACCGCTTGCGGAGGAATTTGAACTTTCCGTAAGGCAGATAAAAACCATAGTTTGCAGGGCGCAGAAAGCGCTTTTCAGAAAAATTTAATAAAAATTCCCCCGAGAGATCGGGGGGATTTTTTATGCCCGAAAATTGCCCCATAAACGCACGAAATGCGCCCTAAACCCGCATTGTAAAAGGCTTCGTATAATGTTATCATTAAGTAAAAGGAAGATGGAACATGACGGAAATATTTAAAAAATACAACGCCAATCCGCAGAAAAAATCCGTCGGCGATTGCACCGTGCGGGCGATATCCGCGGCGCTGGGTCAGAGCTGGGAAAAGACCTACACGGGAATATGCCTGCAAGGCTTTGTAA
>CAMWLH010000279.1 GCA_947175045.1 uncultured Clostridia bacterium
TCTCGTCATGCTTGACCGAGCATAAATCCGGTATGTTATCCTTGCGATAGTAGCCGATATCCGTTCTGGTGCACTTGTTCGTGGCGAGCAGCCCCGTATCCATGCAGTAGGAGCGCTCAACAACGGTGGAGTCGGGTGTGAATTTCAGCACCGACGAGGTGTCCTGTATATCCTGCATAACGGTCTTCCAGATGGAAGCGACCGCTCTCCAGCCATCGGAGCTGTAAATCTCTCGCGCGTCGTCGTAGCCCAACCACAGCGCTCCCACATAATCGGGAGTGCAGCCCACAAACAGCAGGTTTTTCGAGTCGTTGGAGGTACCCGTCTTACCTATTACCTCCACATTGTCAAGCTGCGCATAGTGTCCCGTACCCGTGGGGGAGGTTATAACGGTGCGCATCATGCGGTTGGTGATCCATGCCGAGTCGGGGTCGAGAGCCTGCGTTCCGAAGAAATCCTGCTCGAGAACGGTGTTGCCGCGGCTGTCCAATACTTTGCTGTACATTTTCGGCTCGTAGTAAACTCCGCCGTTGCCAAATACCTGGTAAGCTGCCGCCAGCTCGTAGAGCTTTACGCCCTGCGTGAGCGCTCCCAGCGCCATGGGCGAGTAGGCGATATCCATCTCGGTGATGGTGGTAAAGCCCAGGTTCTGCGTAAGCTGATTGTAGCACACCTGCGGGGTGAGTTCGCGGCACAGTCTTGCCGCAATGGAGTTGAGCGATTCTCTGACCGCCTGCCATACGGGCGTGGGAGTTCCGTCGCCGTAGGAACCGACGCCGTTCAGCGTTACATAGTTTGTGGGCCAGAGCTTGGTGCCCGTGCCTTCGTCGTTTATTACCTCAAACGCCTTGTTGGGAACAAGCGTGGAGTAGGTTATGAGATTCCGCTGTATGGCGGTGGAATAGGTCGCGATGGGCTTCATAGTCGAGCCGGGAGCTCTCACAGCCTGGGTAGCGCGGTTGAACACGCCGTTGCCGGGCTTTTCGCCCAGACCTCCCGCTACCGCGAGCACCGTTCCCGAATAGTCCATAATGACAAACGCGGATTGAAGCAGATCCTCGGGCGGAGCGGTAATATCATATGACGAAAGAACGGTATAGGGATCGGCGTATTTCTCTTCAAGAATATTCTGCTTTTCGATATCCATATTGATGTATATCTTGTATCCGCCGTTGTAAAGCTCTTTTTTCGCGGAGGTATATGTTATGCCCTTTTCTTCCGCGTAGTCGTTTATCACCTGCTCAATGGCCGCGTCGACGTACCAGTTCTGGGTCACGGTGTAGTCGCCGCTCCACTTGTACGCCTCGTAGCCCTCGTCCGGGGTATCCTCCTGCTGCTGATCCTCAAGCTCCTGTATCAGCGTTCTCACGTCTATATACCCGAACGCGTCGCCGTATACGGGGCGCGCGAAACGCACCTTTTCAACAAGAGCCGCCTCATATTCCTGCGTGTTGATATAGCCCTGCTCGTAGAGGTTTTCCAGCGCGTATTCCTGGCGCTCCTTGCACATAGTAAGGTCTACATAGGGAGAAAATTTCCCGGGGTTTCGTATAAGTCCCGCGATGATAGCGGATTCCGCTATGGTAAGGTCGGCGGCTTCTTTATCGAAATAATACGCCGAAGCCGCGCCGATACCGTAAACAGTGTTGCCGAACCAGATACGGTTGAGATAGCTCTCGATAATATCTATCTTGGTATATTTTTCCTCAAGCGACAGCGCACGGAATATCTCGCGCAGCTTACGCTCCCAGGTGGTCTCATCATCGCCGGTGATATTTTTGATGAGCTGCTGGGATATGGTAGAGCCGCCCTGTCCCGCCTCGGAGAGGTTGAGCACATCCGCGCCGAGCGCGAACACGGTTCTTCTCCAGTCCACCCCGTCGTGCTCATAAAATCTCTTGTCCTCGGTCGAAACCACCGCGTTGATGATGTTGGGGGACATATTCTCATAGTTGACCCAGATGCGGTTTTCCTCCTGCGCCAGCCGCCTTATTTCCACCTCGTTTCCCTCGGAATCGTAGGCGTAGATAAAGCTGGTGTACTTCATTTCAACGTCGCGGAGGTTCGCGTCATAGCTCGTGTCGGCGAAATCCAGCACATAGACCGTGAGCACGGTCACCACGATACACAGCATAATAACGATTATAAGCAGCATTGAGGAAAACGTCGTGCCTATGATCGTCATAGCGTGCCCCAGGTTTTTCATGGCTCTGCTTTTCTTCTTTTTCCGCGGAGCTTTCACCTGTTCCTCGCGAATCTTGATGTATCGTATCTTTTTCTTTTTGTTTCTTGCGTCCATAAATCTCACTTCCCATTGAACAGTCGGCGCGTATATAAAAGTTTCAGTGACATAAGTCGATCTTGGGGAAGACCGCAGGCGCAATCTGCCCTATTCTAGTTTATGATATCACATTACAGCGAGAATGTCAAGCCCCTAAGGCTTGTCGGAGGATAATTTTCACAGCCGTATCACATTTGCTCGGACACTATCTCGGCGAGCCTGTCGGCGGACTCCCGCAATACGGAGAAATCGCCGTAGTTGTCGCGGTAAAGCTCCACAATATAAGCGCCGTCGTAGCCCGCCGCGGACATTTCCCGTATCAGCCGCGGGAAATCGAAGCTGCCCTCGCCCACGGGCAGGCAGTCACGCTCGGCGTTCCCGTCGCTTACATGGCAGTGAACAATGCTGCTGCCGAGGGCTTTTATATAATCGAACGGGTCCTCGCCGCTGCGGCGCGTCTGCTTAAGGTCAAGCACGAACCGCGCGAGGTCTCCGAGTTCCCTTTTCATCATCTTCAGGAATTCCAGCCGACCGCTCATGCAGTAGCACACGTTTTCCTGCGCCACTGTTATTCCGTATTTGCGCCCCGCCTCGGCAAGCAGGCGGAACTGTCGGCAGTAGTGCTCGGGGGAGCATTTCGCGCTCAGTATCGCGCCGTGCAGCACAAATATTTTAGCGCCGAGGGAGTTCATGCTTTCAAAGAATCCGCGGTACATGGTCATCATTTCGTCTATTCTGCGGTCATAGGTCGAAAAAAGGAACACGCTTTCCATCGGCGAGGAAAAGGGGTGAAACGAGGTGACGGTCATACCGTAGCGCTTTTGCGTTTTTGACACAAGGGAAATGCAGGGCTCGCCGCCCTCCGCCATGCTGTTTGCAAATACCTCGGCATTTTTTATTCCGAGCCTGGCAAGCTCGGCGAATGCGTCCTCAAGGTGCAGCGGATAAAGCGAGGCGGTGGACACGCCGATTTTCATAAAACGACCTTCTTTCCCGATAGCATTATATATAGTATAACATATTTTTCCGCAAAATGCAATAGATTCAACATTAAATGGGAATGTAACAGAATAGGGGATTAGTCTGAAGTTTAAAATCTACCCGCGCGAAGCGCGACTTGTTTTCAGCGATCCCCCTGCTAATCTAAATTTAATTGTAAAAAAATCTCCTGTTTTGAAAAATATTGCTCCGCCCGCGCGAATATAATAAAACGGACAACCGTGAGGGAGGGGACAAAATGAATTTTCTGTCAGAGCTGAACAGCAGGATAAGCGGCATAGTGTGGGGCGCCCCCATGCTTGCGCTCATGCTGTTCACGGGAGGATACTTCACGCTGCGAAGCAAGTTCTTTCAGATACGCCGCTTCGGGCAATGCATGAAAAATACCGTTTTCGCGGGACGTAACAAAAAAAAGCGTACTATCGGCGGCAATCCTACGAAAAACACAGAAAACACTCCCGAAGCCGCTTCGGTCTCACAGTTCCGCGCGATGTGCAGCGCGCTTGCGGCGACCCTCGGCACGGGGAACATCGCGGGAGTATCCACGGCTCTCGCCATGGGAGGAGCGGGCGCGGTATTCTGGATGTGGGTCTCGG
>CAMWLH010000280.1 GCA_947175045.1 uncultured Clostridia bacterium
CCGCCCGCAAAAGCTCCGCTCCGCTGCGCTTTTACGGGCTCCCGCGGAGAATTTTCCTGCGTGTGCGTTATGCTGCTTTTTTGCGTTTTCGGAGTGTCGCTTTCTGTTTTTGGCACGCTGCTATCCGCGCCCTATCTCCGCCAGCATATATTCGGCAAACTCCCTTAAAGCTTCCGCGGAGATATCCTTTGTGAAAGCCGAACCGCTTCGGTAGCTTTCGGCGGCGGCACTGACCGCATTCAGATATTTTTTGGGAATATTTTCCGCCGCCCACATCGCGCCGTCCGCTTTGGAAAGCACCTTTCCCTCGCGTACAAACGCCGCGGTACGGCACAGATTTAGCACGGCATATATCGGGTCGGCGGCGATATCCCGCGCGGCGCCTGCCACGTCATACATAATGCTGTCCAGATAATATTCGCGCTTCACCTCGCCGAAAACCTCTTCGATCGGCTTTCCGCAAAGCGTTCTGCCTACCGCCTTTATCACCGTGAAATGCGCCGCCAGATCCTTGTCCATTCCCCGCATATTTTCGCAAAATTTCTCGGGCGCGGCGAGAAAACGCTCCTTGTGAGCGTCGGAGTAGTGCAGCTCAAACGGGGTAGGGTAGACAAAGCTCCGGCAGATGTCCTCACGCACCACGCTCATTTCAATTCCCTTTTTGGGTGAGTCCGCGCAGCTTTCCAGTTCAACAAGCCCCGTCACATATTCGACCTTCTCCTCTGCCGAAACGGGTGAGTTTACCGCAACGATAAGATCAATATCGCTCTTTTGGGGATTATAGCACCCGAACGCCATTGATCCGTGAAGATAAACTCCCGTGAGCTTTTCGCCGAAAACCCACCGCGTAAGCGCGGTTATATCGTCCAGAATCACTATATTTTTCCTGATTTCATAAATTTCGCACCAGCCGGTTTAACACCCCGCCGGCGCTGTATGCTGTGCCAACACAGAATCATTATCACCTACTATTATATACCATTTCTCAAACATATTCAACCCCCTAAACCAAATTGATATTTGTGCAAAATTCATAAAAACGATTACAACATTTGTACAGCATTCGGAAAAAAACATTAGAAAAGGGCTTGCATTTTGAGCAAATTTACTATATAATAAAAATATGATGTTTCGGAAATTGGCGATTTTTTTACATTAGATAGATGTCACCGATCATACGAACGTCAAATTCAACAAGTTCACCGATTTTTATCCGCCGCAAAGCGGAAAATTCAGCGGCTTAACTTACGGAGGTAAAGCAAATGAAAACATTCACAGCCGACAGCATCAGAAACATAGTTCTCACCGGTCACGGCGGGAGCGGAAAGACTGCTTTAGCGGAAGCAATGCTTTTTAAGTGCGGTCTTACCGACAGAATGGGCAATACTGCCGACGGAAACACCGTCTGCGATTTTGACGCGGAGGAGATCCGCAGAAAAATCTCAATAAATGCCGCCGTAGCTAATGCTGTATGGTTTGATACTAAGATCAACATTATCGATGCTCCCGGTCAGTTCGACTTTATCGGCGGTATGCACGAGGGTATCCGCGCGGCGGACAGCGTTATTATAACCGTAAACGGCAAGGACGGCGTGTGCCCGGGTACGATAAAAGCCTACAATCTCGCCGTGGAGCAGAACAAGGCGCGTATGCTGGCGGTAACCTGCATGGAGGTGGAGAACAGCGATTTCTACCGTGTTCACACCGAGCTCAAGACGGTTTTTGGTCCGTCCGTCTGCCCGATAGTCGTTCCCTATGACAAGAACGGGCCTGTTGAGGCGTACAGCAACCTCATAACCATGAGGGCCTATAAATACGATAAAAACGGCGTTCCCACCGAGGTGGATATGCCCGCGTCCGAGAACCGCATAGCGGGTCTGCGTGCGGCTATGGCGGAGGCTGTCGCCGAGACCAACGAGGAATTTATGGACAAATTCTTCAGCGGCGAAGAGTTCACGCAAGACGAGCTTGTAAAGGGCATTCATGACGGTATCGCGAACGGAGCCATCACCCCCGTTGTGTGCTGCGCGAACGACACGCTGTCCGGCGTGGATATGCTGCTGGATTCCGTTGTCACCATGCTCCCCTCTCCCAACGAGAGAAAGCTCGAAAAGGTCGGCGGCGAGATAGTTGATTACGACGAGAACAAGCCCCTTAAAGCGGTTATATTCAAGACCGTGGCAGACCCCTTTGTGGGCAAAATAAGCTATGTCAAGGTGGTACAGGGCAAGCTCACCGCAAAAAGCGAGACCGTCAATACCGCGGGCGAGCCGCTGAAATTCGGCAAGCTGGTGACGGTTGTCGGCAAGAAGCAGGAAGAAGTCCAGGAGATATGCGCGGGCGATATCGCGGCTGTCACCAAGCTGGACGCAAACACGGGCGATACCATCTGCGACCCTGCCGACACAAAACCTCTCGAGGGAATAACCTTCCCCAAGGCGTGCTACTTTATGGCTGTGACCCTTAAGGGCAGCGGGGACGAGGGCAAGCTCTCCAACTCCATCAAGCGGCTTCTCGAGGAGGACAGGACTTTGGAGTACGTCCACAATCACGAGACCCACGAGCGCGTTATCGGCGGTCTGGGCGAGCAGCACCTGGACGTTATCGCGACCAAGCTTAAGAGCAAATTCGGCATAGACGTGGAGCTGAAAGCGCCTAAGATCGCTTATCGCGAGGCTATCCGCAAAAAGGTCACCATCGAGAGCAAATATAAAAAGCAGTCGGGCGGACACGGTCAGTACGGTCACGTTAAAATAGAGTTCTCGCCCTGCGAGAGCGACGTGCTTGTTTTTGAGGAGAAGATAGTGGGCGGCTCCGTGCCGAAGAATTTCTTCCCCGCGGTAGAAAAGGGGCTTGCGGAAGCGGCGGAGAAGGGCTCCATCGGCGGCTATCCCGTTGTACGGATAAAGGCGACGCTTATCGACGGAAGCTACCATCCCGTTGACAGCTCGGAGATGTCCTTCAAGACGGCGGCGTCCATGGCGTTCCGCGACTGCATGAAGCAGGCGGAGCCCTACCTGCTCGAACCGCTTCAGAGCTTCAAGATACTCGTTCCCGACGACAAGCAGGGCGACGTTATGAGTATGCTGTCCAAGCGCCGCGGCTCGGTGCTGGGCATGAACAGCGTAGGCGGCGGCATGACAGAGCTTTCCGCGGAGGCTCCCGAAGCCGAAATGCAGGATTTCGCGTTGGTGCTGCGTCAGATCACACAGGGTCTCGGAGAGTTCACCGCAGAGTTCGCGAGATATGAAATGCTGCCCGCGGGCGCGGAGGTAAAGGGATAATCATGGCTGATTATGTAAAATCATTTGCCACCGACAAATACGCCGAGGTCTGTTTCTATATCGAAAACAATAACATATTTGCCATCGGCGAGAAAATGAACAAGATCGACGAAAACGCCTATATGAACGGCTACAACTGGGAAGCGTTCTTCAACTGCTATCTTGCAAAGAAGTCTCCCGAGCTGCTTGAGGGTATGAATACCGACCCCGAGGCGGGAATGTATGTCGCTTATTATGAGCTTTCTGACGAGAACTCCGCTAGGGCAAAGCGCTTCGAGGAACTGATCGTATCGCTTGTCGAGAATGAGCGGGAGCTGTATGATTTCCTGCGGGAAAACGGCGGGGAGATCGAGTGGGATTGAGAAGTTTTTGTTTTAATAAATAGTAAAGAGGGTTGCTTCAAACCGAAGCAGCCCTCTCAGTCTGTGTATATAGTGTTGATCTAATTCATAATGCGGTTAAGTCATGTTGACGAATAGCAAATGATTTAAAAGAATTTCAAAATTTCCACAAGCACTCTCCGTTCCGCCAACGCTCCACTCCAAAGTTTTGCGCAAAAGCGACATAATGCCATAAGCCGCAACGTGAT
>CAMWLH010000281.1 GCA_947175045.1 uncultured Clostridia bacterium
AATAAGACGGACGACGCTTTCACGCTGTCGGCAAAATTCGGAACGCCGAGATTCAGGCAGATAAAGGATCTGTCGGGGTCACTGAAACGGGCGGAGTCGGGAAGCATGCTCAGCTTTCGGGAACTGCTGGATATCGCGGAGATATTAAGAGAGACCGCCACGCTGTGCGACTGGTATGCACAGTGTTCGGGGATAGAGAACAGTCTTGACGTCTATTTCACGGAGCTGTATCCCGTGCGCGACCTGGAGCAGAGGATTTCGGAGAGCATAGTGTCCGAGGAGGAGATGTCCGACGCGGCAAGCGCGGAGCTTGCCTCAATAAGAAAGCGCATTGTAAGGCAGGGTCAGAATATCCGCGATCAGCTTGACGGAATGATAAAGAGCAAGTCCACGCAGAAATTTCTGCAGGACAATATAGTTACAATGCGCGACGGGCGCTATGTCCTGCCCGTTAAGAGCGAGCATAAGGGCGATGTTCCGGGTCTGGTACACGATACCTCCGCGACGGGTCAGACTTTTTTCATAGAGCCCATGAGCGTGGTAGAGGCTAACAATGAGATAAGAATACTCAAAGCGCGTGAGCAGGCGGAGATAGAGAGGATAACCCGTGAGCTTTCCGAAAAGGTAGGCGAAAACGCGGCAAGCATAGGGAACAACTTCAAGTCGGCGGAGATACTGGAGCTGTATTTCGCAAAGGCTAACCTCGGCGCGAAAATGAGAGCCTGCACTCCCGAAATATCCTCAGAGCCTAAGGTGATATTGAAGAACGCGCGACACCCTTTGTTAGATATGGACACAGCCGTGCCGATATCGGTGGAGATAGGCGAGAAGTACGACTGCCTTATCGTCACGGGACCGAATACGGGCGGTAAGACGGTCGCGATAAAAACAGTGGGGCTGCTTACGCTGATGACTATGTGCGGACTTATGATACCCGCCGCCGAAGGCAGCGTTATCGGCGCGTTCAACGGTATCTATGTGGATATCGGCGACGAGCAGAGCATTGAGCAGAGCTTGTCTACGTTCTCGTCGCACATGATGAATATCGTCAATATTCTGGAGAAAGCCGACAGTGATTCGCTGGTGCTGATAGACGAGCTCGGCAGCGGCACAGACCCCGTGGAGGGTGCGGCGGTGGCGGTATCGATACTTACCACCTTCAAGAATTACAGCTGCAAGGTTCTGGCAACAACGCACTATCAGGAGGTAAAGATGTTCGCGCTGCGGACGGAGGGCGTGGAGAACGCAAGCTGTGAGTTCGATGTTGAAACGCTTAAGCCTACCTATAAACTGGTGGTGGGAGTTCCCGGGAAATCCAACGCGTTCGCGATAACACGGCGGCTTGGAATGCCCGAATTTGTGATATCGCGGGCGGAGGACTTGGTGAGCACCGAGGACAAGCGCTTTGAGCAGGTAGTGGACGCTCTGGAGAAATCGCGGCAGGAGCTGGAAACGCTTAAGGAGAGCCTTGCGGTGTCGGAGCGCAACGCGAAAATGACGGAGGGCGAGCTTAAGCAGAAGCTGTCCGATCTGGAACAGCAGAAGGAAAAGGAGCTTGAAAAGGCGCGTCAGCGGGCGCTGAGCATAATAGAAGATACCCGCGCGAAGTCGAATATGCTGCTCAACGAGCTGGAGGAGCTTAAAAAGGCAAAGGACAAGGAGGAGCTTCGCAAGGGCATAGCGGATAAAAAATCCAGAATAAGCGGCGAGCTCAATCGTATGCACGACGCGGCAAATCCCGTAGTGGTGCGGGTGACGGAGGATTATGTGCTGCCAAGACCGTTAAAGGTCGGCGACAGCGTGATGCTTGCGGACACACGGCGCGAGGGAAGTCTGCTGACTCTGCCGAATATGTCGGGCGTGTGCTATGTGCAGATAGGAATGATGAGGGTAAAGACCAATCAGAAAAATCTGCGGCTCGTTGAGAATACCAAAAAGAAAGATCCCCCAAAAAGCAGCGTAAAGAAGCAGGTAACCTCCAACATGAATCGGCGCGGCGGTATGGAACTGGATATAAGGGGAATGATGGGCGACGAGGGCGTAATGGAGGTGGAGCGGTTTATCGACAGCTCGCAGCTTGCGGGTCTTTCGCAGATAGTTATTATACACGGAAAGGGAACGGGAGCGCTCCGCGCCGCTGTTCATCAGGCTCTTAAAACAAATCCGAGCGTGAAGAGCTACCGTCTGGGCGCTTACGGCGAGGGCGAAGCGGGCGTTACGGTAGTGGAGCTTAAATAGCGGAGCATTGTATTGCGTAAACATAACGGAAAGGAATCGGAAAATATATGAGGATAACAGTTGCGGGACTGGGCTACGTCGGGCTGTCGATGGCGGTGCTTCTGGCGCAGGACAACGAGGTCACGGCGGCGGATATAGTAGAGGAAAAGGTCGATATGGTGAACAGGCGTGAAAGCCCTATTGCCGACGAGTATATTGAAAAATATCTCTCCGAAAAGCCTCTGTCGCTTACCGCGGTAAAGGCGTGCGCGGAGGCGTACCGCTCCGCGGAGCTTATCGTGGTGGCAGCGCCGACAAACTACGACGAGGAGCGGAATTATTTTGACACAAGCGCCGTTGAGAGCGTTATCGAGGAGATACTCGGCGTGAACGACAGCGCGACAATAGTTATAAAATCCACCGTTCCGGTAGGGTATACCGTAAGCGTGAGGGAGCGCTACAACTGCGGACGAATAATCTTCTCGCCCGAGTTTCTGAGAGAGGGAAAAGCGCTTTACGATAATCTTTACCCATCAAGAATAATTGTTGGGTCGGACGATGATTCGCTTGCGCGCGCGGAAGCGTTCGCGGAGCTGCTTAAGCTCGGCGCGGAGAAAAAAGACATTCCCGTGCTGTTTATGCAGCCTACCGAGGCGGAGGCTGTAAAGCTGTTTTCAAATACGTTTCTTGCGCTGAGGGTGGCGTATTTCAACGAGCTTGATACCTACGCGGAGCTTAAGGGGCTTAATACACGGCAGATAATAGACGGTGTGGGTCTTGACCCGCGCATAGGGTCGCACTATAACAATCCGTCTTTCGGTTACGGGGGATACTGCCTGCCAAAGGATACAAAGCAGCTTCTGGCAAATTTCGCGGACGTGCCGAACGATATCATTTCGGCGATAGTTTCCGCGAATTCCACAAGAAAGGAATATATCGCGGGGCGGGTAGCCGAAAAGTGCCGCGCGGCGGGCGGAGATACCGTCGGGGTGTACAGGCTTACTATGAAGTCGGATTCGGACAATTTCCGCCAAAGCTCGGTGCAGGATATTATGAGGTCGCTTAAGGAAAAGGGCTTGCGGGTGATTATATATGAGCCGATGCTTAAGGGCGGCTTCACGGATTATGAGTTATGCGGCAGTCTGGAGGAGTTTAAGGAGCGCTGCTCGGTGATAATCGCCAACAGGCGATCAAACGAGCTGGAGGACGTGGAGAATAAGGTATATACCCGCGATCTTTATACCAGAGATTGACATCACTGCCGCACACGCAGCAAAGCAACGGAAGAAAAGAGCAACGCAAAGTCCGCACAGCAAAGCAACGCGGGAAAAGGGCAACAAAAAGTCCGCGCAGCAAAATTTTTCGCAAGACGCCGCCAAAGCGCAGTGGAGCGTAAGCGGAACGGAGCTTTGACAGCAGGCTAGCCAAGTTTTGCGCAACAATCGCGTGTTCGCTTATGGCATTACGTTATATTTTGCGAAAGACTTACTTGTTCGGCGCGGTGCGAAAAATTTTTTCAATAAGGAGCAAAGATGAGCATTGATAATGAGATAAATCTGACCGGAATGTTTACGCTGATATGCGAGAAGGGGAAGCCCTATTGTCTTATTGTGGACGATGACGCGCTGAGGCGGCTTGGACTTCCGACCGA
>CAMWLH010000282.1 GCA_947175045.1 uncultured Clostridia bacterium
CGCCTACACAGTGCGCCAAAAGGGTATTGCCGCCGAATTTCGCGCGTGCTATCGCGTCCAACTGATGCGGTTTCAGCTTGATGTACGGCGACATACCCGGGAACGTCTGATGTGAGCCGTCGTATTTTCGTCCGACAATGCTGTTGAACAGTTCGTTATACCTTGTAACATATTTCTCGCGCCTGTCGGGGTCTGCCCATAACCACCGCGAGAAAGCGTCCTTCATCTTATTTGCCTTGTCCTGTGCGAGTTCCGTTTCCGTTTTGTTGATAACGTAAATATCTCTGTCCGTGTTGGGGTCATATTTCTTATCGCGAACTACCACATCACGGCAATTCAGAAGATTTTCAAATATTTCAAGCGAATTAAGCCGCTTTGTGCCGTAGATTTGCGTAGCTGCCGCGCTTTGATCCCAGCCCTTGCGTTCAATTTTATACTCGCCGTTTATCGTGCGGCGCAATGGCTGCGTAAACCGCGCTTTCGCGTATTCTGTGAGGAATTTCTGGTAGTCCTCAACGTCTACCCAATGTACACCTATACGCGTCGATATTTCGCCCGCTTCTATCTGCTTCGGGATAACCGCCGTCAGCGCCGCGACATTCCGCTGAAACGCGGGATTATCCTTTGCCGCAACCTCTGCCGCTTTCAGCTTTATCCGAACGTTGCCGGAAAGGTATTCTGATGTTTCCTCCCAACCCTCCAGATCGTTCTCCGAATTTGCCTTATATGGATTGAGATATATCAAATTGTCGGCTTTGAGCGCGCCTACTACCTCCCTAGGCTCTTTACCGCACAGCTTAGCCATATATTCAAAATCCAGCTTGCCAAGAGTATCCAGCGCAACGTACATAGCCTCCTGCGGCGTATCAACGTGTGTTATCTCCGTGACGTGCTTTACTGTGCGCTTGCTGAAGAAGTCCGACTTAGTGACCGTCTTTGTTTCCTCGTCTATGACCTCAAGGGCGCACAGCGAGTTGTAATCATCATCTTTGCCGAACGCTTGAAAATTTGCGCTGTCGTTGATATAGCCGAAATTCTTAACAAATTTGTCGTATTGAGAATTGAGCGACTTCTGATACACCTGTAACTGTTCGTCCGAGCAGTCGTTCTCCTGCGCTGTCAGAATTGTACGGAACGTTTGCCGCAGCTCGTTCAGAGCCTTTAGCCGTTCAAGTTTTTTACCCGAAAGGGGATTTTTATTCTTGTCAACGACTTCTGTCATTATGTTGTTTTCACGGAAGTATATTTTACCCTCGATCTCAGCAAAGGTAAAATTCCGCACGTCTGCTCTCGCGGGTATAACTCCTGCCTCCTTTTCGCGCTTCGCCTTGTGTATGCGGAGAGCATTGTCAAGTTTTAATTTTGCGACCGCCTTTTCAAGCTGTTCCGAGAGGACAGCGCCCTCGATAGGAACGCAAGCCGTTTCCTTGTCGTTGCCGTACATAGAAAATTCCATTCCCTGTTTCATAGTACCGAGTATCATCTCGGGGTGGTCTATGAAATAATTGTTGACGGGTACTCCGTCCGCGTTTTCGCTTACATAGCACCAATCGGGCAGTTCGACAGCCATTTCCCTGCGTTTTTGAAAGAACAGAATATCCGACGTTACCTCAGTACCCGCGTTAGCCTTAAAAGCGTTATTAGGCAGACGTACAGCGCCTACCAAGTCCGCGCGTTTTGCAAGATATTCGCGTACCCGCGGATTTTCCTTATCCAATGTGCCTTTAGTGGTAACGACCGCGACTATTCCACCGGGCGCAACCTTATCAAGAGATTTCGCGATAAAATAATCGTGGATAAAGAAATTTTCACGATTATACCGCTTATCCGATACTCCGTAACTGCCAAACGGAACATTCCCGACAACAACGTCAAAGAAGTTATCCGAAAAGTCCGTTTTCTCAAAGCCCTTTATCTGAACGTCCGCCGTAGGGTAAAGCTGTTTTGCTATACGTCCCGTAATGCTGTCAAGTTCCACACCGCTTAAATTGCTGTTCTTCCTCATTTCCTCAGGCATAGCGCCGAAGAAATTACCAACACCCATAGCAGGCTCCAGAATATTGCCGCTCTCAAAGCCGAGGTTTTGTATACCCTTATAGATCGCGCGGATAACCGTAGGTGTCGTATAGTGTGCGTTAAGCACAGAGGCACTCGCGGCGCGGTACTCGTCGTCGGTAAGCAGCTTGTTCAACTGTTCATATTCATTCGCCCATTGTCCGTTTGTGCGGTCAAAGGCTTGCGGCAAGCCGCCCCAACCGACATATTTTGAAAGCGTTTCCTGTTCCGCGGGAGTAGCAAGTCTGTTTTCGTGCTCTATATTTTTCAGCGTTTGGATAGCCGCGATGTTGGCGGCAAACTTAGCTTTCGCACCGCCCTCGCCCAAATGCTCGTCCGTAATCGTGAAGTCTTTCGCGTTCTGCACCGTTGCCGAAATAATATTGAAAGCCTGTTCCGTTTTTTCCTCGCTGCCGAGAACGTTATACATCGCCTTTTTGATACGGTTGATTTTTGCGGAATTGCCGTTCCAATCGGGCATTTTGCTGTTTTCAAACGCGTTATAAAGCCGCCTTGCCGTATCAAGAGGGAAAACCGCGGACAATTTTTTCGTTATGGGATCGTCGGGCAACTCGGTAACGCTTGGTTTGGTTTCCCGTTCAGCCGCCTGTTCCGTAATCTGTTCATTCGGTGTTATCGTTTCGGTGCGATCCTGCTGCGGCGTTAAATCAATAACAATCGACTTTAGCTTTTCCGGCTCATCTTCCGTTTCTGACGGCTTTTCAATTTCCTTTTGTTGCTCATTTCCGCTCATATCCACAACGTTAATCCCCATTGACCGAGCGAAATCCGTTGCTTTTATACCGTTCGAGGAGTGCAAATCCTCAACGCCGGCTTTAATTGTTTCAACGAATGTATCCACCGGCGCTGGTGTTTCGGGCTGCTTTTCCTCTTGAGGTGCATTTTCCGCGCGGTTTCGTTCAATTACCCTTGGTTTGACAACAAATGATATTATCAAATTTTCGGGGGTATGCTCAAGACCCCTATTATATAATGTACACGTCCCGTTTTTAAATTCCCAATCGGAGGCTTTGCCCCAGTCAAGATAAGAGCCGCGCCCTCCGTTCGCAGAGTTAATTGTATCGTCGGGCGCGTCGGGGCGAATACTGTATATTCCCGTGGTATCTGCGTACTTCACTTGCCGCGTTTGATTTATTACCTCTGACCGTAAGTGTGACATTATTTTAAATTCCGTTCCGACGGTCAATGCGCGTTTTAGTTGTGCCAAGTTCTTTATTTCAACGGGCTTTTCGGTTTCCTCGGATACCTGATCGGGCGTTTCATCAGCCCTCTTGTCAATTGTTTCAATCAGCTTTGCCTTGACCGCCTTATCTACCGTTTCCACAAATGAGAAGTAGTCGGGAATATTTTCTTCGTCAAAATGACCGACTTGAATGATATCTCCGACCTCGCTATCAAACAGATCATAACTTAACGCCCAATTATCGGAACTATAAGCTATGCCGACCTCCATAGGAAAACCCACCGTTTCGCTTGTTTTACCCTTTATTTCGTAAACGTCGTGACGGTTTGTATAATCGTGTGCTTTGACAGCGGCGGTGATTTCCTCATAGTTTCTTTCCGTAAACGCAGACCAATCGTAACTGCTGTTAAGTTCGGCTACTCTATCCGCGTTGCTCTCATATTTCGCCTTTTCTAACAGCGGAACAATATCCTTGTATTTTCCTAACTTGCTTAAAAAGTTTATCACACCTCCGTATCCGTCGCCAATGTCCTGTCGCTCGGTAAAACTGGTGCCGTCGGGCATATTAACGGTGAACGA
>CAMWLH010000283.1 GCA_947175045.1 uncultured Clostridia bacterium
GATCTTTTTCAGCTTTTCGGAGTCTCAAGCAACCATGTACATCGCTACATCTGTCTCGGTAACCAGCTTCAGCTTGGCGAGCGTTTCGTCGTTAAGCCGCAGCTCCAGCTGCCCCACGTCCGTGCCCTTTTTTATCGGAGCTTCCATCATCTCCACCACGGGACGGAGCTTCTGTATCGTGGTCATATCGAGGGATTTCGGCAGCAGGGTATAGTAATCCTCCGTTGCGACAACTCCCACGGTATCGGCGTTGAGCCCCTTATCCACCTCGACCTGCATGATCTGTTCGTTCTTGCCGATAACCAAGGTGTATTCAAACTCGCTGAAAGCCCAGTTATAGAGGTTCACATGATCGGTAAAATTTTGCTGCGTTTCGGTGGCTGTCCCGTCCTCATTGAAATAGGGAGCGCCCAGGGAAACTATCATATAGGTGTAGCCGTCACGCATTGCGGTGGTAACAAGTGCGCGGCTGCCATATTCCACATTATCATAGTCCCAGCCGTCTCCTTTTCTCTTGTATATCCTGTCAATGCTTCCCGTCTTGACTCCCGAAGCCCCCTCAACGTAATATTGGCTGTTCGAATTCATAAGCTGGCAGGTATGATTGATATAATAACCGTCTGGATTGCGGTCGTTCGGGGGCATTTCATAGGAAAAAGTGCTGCATATCTTCATGAATCCCGGATAGTTGTCAATGGCATATTTGGTTATAAGGTAGAGATCGTATGCGGTGGTGTAGTTATCCTCCGCATATAAACCATGCGAGTTGGAAAAATGAGTATTCCTGCAGCCTATCTGCTTTGCCATATCGTTCATCATCTCACAGAAGTGCTCCATACTTCCGCCGCCGATGTTATAGGCGAGGATATTCGAGGATTCACAGGCGGAGGCAAGCATCATGGAATACAGCGCGTCCCAGTAGGTAATATTGCTCTGAAGCGGCTGAATGTCCGCGTTTGACGGTCCGGTATAATTGGGATTGCCCTCGCTGAACTCATTGAAGCATGCGTAGGGTACCTCGCAGTACGCGTCAAAATTCTTTACATTTGCAAGAGCCACCAGGCAGGTCATTATTTTTGTGGTAGAGGCGGGGCAAAGCCGCTTATCCGCGTTCTTCGACACTATAACTATATCGGTGTCGAGATTTACCATATAAACGCCCTCGCTGTAAAGCGCGAAACTGGGCGTAAACGCGGCGTGCGCGGGTATATTTGTTAAAAAAGTGGAAAATAGTAAAATAATTGTTGTAAAAATGGATAATTTTTTTGCTTTTCGCATATAGACAAATCCCCTTTTATCGGTTATTATATTATATGGACAGTTTTTTACGGTTCTCGGATAATTGTCCGAAAGCTGTCGCTCTGTATATATTATACCAAAAAACGGTATGGAATGTAAAGGGCTTTTTGCAAATTGTAATCAAATTTTAATAATTTGTGGGAGTTTCTCGTGTTTTCAGCGGGAATCTGAGGTCTGAAAAGCAACTGTTCACAGAAAGTCCCATAAAGTTTTGAAAGCAAATATCAACTGTCCGCCCGCGCAGCAAAGCAACGCAAGAAAAGATCAACATTCAGCCCACGCAGGAAATTTTCCGCGAGAGCCCGTGAAAACGGAGCGCCAGCGGAGTTTTTTCGGGCGGGTCGCGGAAAATTTCTTTTAAATCAGGAGGCAATATGATATACATAACCGGCGATACTCACGGGGACTTTTCAAGGTTCAAAAATCCCGCGCTGCGAAAGCTGAAAAAGAACGACGCGCTTATAATCTGCGGGGATTTCGGCTTTATTTGGAACGGAAGCCCCGAGGAAAACAAGCTGCTGAAGAAGATCGGAAAGCTGAAATACAACGTTCTGTTCGTAGAGGGAAGTCATGAAAATTACGACCTGCTGGAGCAATACGAGGTAAGCGAGTGGTGCGGCGGCAAAACGCGGCTGATAAGCGGGCGGTTGAGGCAGCTCATGCGCGGACAGGTATACGAGATCGCCGGGAAAAAGGTGTTCTCATTCGGCGGCGGTCAGAGCGACGAAAGCTATGATCCCATAGAGGGTCAGAACTGGTGGGCAAGAGAGATACCCGACGAGGAGGAGCTTGCGGAGGGCATAAAAAATCTGGAGAACGCGGGGGATAAGGTGGATTTTGTGGTGACCTACGAGCCACCCTCGGGGCTTCACGATTTTCTTGACCAAAGCGGCACTGGCGACAGAAATCACATAAACACCTATCTTAACGGTATCTTCGAGAAGATCACCTTTAACGGCTGGTATTTCGGCAAGCTGCACCTCAACAAACTCATTCCCCCGAAATATCACGCGGTTTACGACAGCATAAAGGTCGCCGATAATACCATTATAAAGAAAAACGCGCCCGCAGCCAAAATACAGGCGGGCGAAGAAAAGGAGAATTGATATGGCAGAAATTACATTTGAGATCACCAAGGAGCTGGGAGTTATCTCCGAGAACGCCAAGGGCTGGACAAGGGAGCTTAATCTGGTAAGCTGGAACGAGCGCGACCCGAAATACGATATTCGTGACTGGTCGCCCGACCACACCCGAATGAGCAAGGGCATATCCCTAAGCGAGGAGGAAATGCTAAAGCTCGTGGAGCTGTTCAACGCCCGCGACGAAGAGGATAGCTTTGAATAACAGCGTTAAACAAAAATCCCCCGCGGTTCACATAAGCCGCGGGGGATTTTTGTGTGATAAATTGAGATCAATCGCCGACCGTCACAGGAACCCATATCTCGCTTTTATAGGTGTCGAGCGACATATTTCCCTCGGTATAAGCCTCGATATCCATCTCATAGGTGGGCTTATACGGGGACGAGGGGAAAAACTCGGTGATTATCCTGTGCCAGAGCTCCTGTACAGCCCCCGGCATAGCGCCAACGCACTCGAATACCACCCAGGTGCGCGCGGGTATCTCAGAGAGCCTGAAGCCCTCGGGAACGTCCTCCTCCTTAAAATCCTCCGCGACCCTTGCCGCGATGGAGTAATCGAAAGTTTTCTTATCCGACGGGGAATTTCCGTAGCAGATACCGAAAATATAGCTCCTGTCAACGGTGAGCTCCAGCAGCCTTTTCACCGTTCCGTCCTCGTGCGAGCGCGTCCAGAACTGCGGGATGGTGTTGAGATTCCTGTCGTCCTCAATGCTCTGCTCCTCCGCTTTTTCCAGCACCTTAAAGCTCTCCTTCGTTACGATCTTGTAGTCCATAGTACTACCGCCTTTCATTGTTATTGTGACGTGGATTTTTGCAAAGGATCTTACGGGACTTCCCCGCCGCACCGCCGAGGGCGTTGCTCCGTGGAACCGCGTAAACGCCCGCGTGAAGCCCTCGGGGGTGTCGTAGCCGTATTTCAGCGCGATATCTATCACCCGTTCCCGCGTTGTCATCAGCTCGCTGCCGGCGAGTGCGAGCCGCCTGTTACGGATATATTCCCCCACGCTGAAGCCGCAAAGGATATTGAAAATCTTCTGATAATAATATCCCGATATATTCATCACCCGCGCGATATCGCCGATCTCAAGCGGCTCGGTCATATGCTCCTCGATATAGTCCACCGACCGCTGAAAGCTGCGTATCCAATCCATTGCTCTTCCTCCCGTCTGTATTCATTATACACCGCCGCGCGTTTTCCGTCTTGACTTTTTTCGCCTTGAAATGTCTGTTTAAAATATTGGGTTTTGCTCCCGACCGCTTGGCAACACCGTTTCCGATTCCCGCCGCTTCGTACGATACATAGCCGAAAACCGCCCGATCTCTCGGGCGGCACAGTCTGTATATAAAGTGCTGACGAGGAGCAAATTATTTAAATGCGAATTTTTCG
>CAMWLH010000284.1 GCA_947175045.1 uncultured Clostridia bacterium
CGTCAAGTATTCCGCTGCCGGCGCTGTCGGTGTCTGACACGTTCACGCCCACCATATCCTTGCCGCGCACCAAGTATTTATCCCTCTGCGCATGGATTGCCTCGTCCAGCAGGCGCTTTACCTCGCGCGGTTTTTTAACCGACTTCATCTCCTTGACGGGAGTATCGCTGTCCTTGGCAAGCAGCTTTATCGTCCCGCAGCCAACTATCCTCTGCCCCAGCGACAGGCTCACCGACTTATCGAACACCCGATAAAGCTCAACCTCGTCCTCCTTTAAATTAAGCAGTCCGACGCGCGTTATCAGCCGCGTATCCGTAAGTATATACCGCGTGAATGATATCGGCATTCCGAGAATGCACTTCTTGCCCGTCCATAATACTTTCCCATACTCGCGGGTGAGCTTCTCAATATTAGCCATGATCTTCTCCTTATTTTAATTTGAATTTTCGCGCCGCGGCAGCTCAATTCGCAGAATGCCGCTTGGAGCCTGTTTTACAACTCTTTGGCAAAAGCCACATTACTTTTCTGCTCATAAAATCCGCACTTTTTGTAAAATTCATATGCCGGTACATTGTTATCTGTCAGCAGAAAAATATGCGTAAGCCCCAGCTCCTTACAAGCCTTTTCTATCTCGCATACAAACAGCTTGCCAATTCCCCTTCCCTGCCTTGAGGTGCTTATACACAGCTCATCAACAATATATTCCGTGCCGGTGTACCAATGCTTTATGTGCCCCATGGATACGCCAATAAGCTCCTCTCCGTCATACAACCCGTAAGTCAAAGAATTATTTTGTCCTATCAAATCATGAATATATAATTTTAATTGATTTTCATCAGACCAATCATCATTCCATGGCTCTTTGGTAAACACCTCGGCAAACAGCTCCCTGATAAAAGCAGCCGAATTCTCATCAAGACGTTTTAAGCAATATTTTTCTGAAATCATTTTATATCACCCGATTAACATTTAAAATCCATCTGCACTAATTTCTTTCCGTTAGGCAAAGGGTATTCGGCAACCAAAATGCTGTCATATCCGATATTTCTCATGCAGTCTGTCAGCTCGGCGGTTTCCATCTGATGATGGACGCTGTTCAGTCCGTCAAAGGAATGCAGATACGGAGAATCCGAAACAAACTCCTCATCGGTATTGATCTGGATACCGCAGGAAACATATTTCGGCTTGACTTGTTTAATAACCTCTCCGAAGCATTCATATCCGATATATTCAATAAGCAGGTTTGCTATTACAAGCTCCGCATTCGGCAATTCAGAGCTTTCGTTAAGAAGATCGGCGCAAAGGCACTTTAATATACCGCCCAAATGCTCATACCTTTTCTGAACCTCCCGCAGATACTCGGGATTTACATCTACGCCGTAAACAGCGGAGTATTTTTTTACATCGATATGTTCAAGACCGTTGCCGCCCGCTACGCCCAAAATCATAACGCTGCTTGCCGTATAAGTATCCAATTGTTTTTTCATCATATCGTTAAGCACCTGTAACTGCATTACGGTATTCAGCTTCATATGATTCTCATAATCGGAAAGCTTTATCGTTTTCCAAGGATTTTCCATTTTGTGCGCCTCATTTTATAAATCGGACTTTAAAGAATCAGCGTTACGAATGACCCCGCTATGCTGCCGTCCTGCATTTTTACGGGAGATATCCCAAAGCCGTTTTTTCGCCACAAAGCGTGAGAAGCGGCGTTTGAGATTTCGCAGTACGCTCTGACCTGATATGTGCCTTTCGGCTTTTCCGTTTTGGCAATATGCCGCACCAACATTGAAGCAACGCCGCTTTTCTGATACTCCTCGAAAACCTCTATCAGATTTATGAAAGCCTCTGTTTCCTCTACGGGAGCGGGAATTTTCCTGCCGAACACCGCCGCAAATCCCGCGATATCATAGTCATTCTCAGCCACGACAAAGTATCCGTCGTCCGAAAAAAATCCGGCTGCCTGCGGACGCTTTGCGAATATTTTCCTCTTGTCATCATCGGTACCGAATCTTACTGTCATATTGACCTCCCGTTCTTTACGAAATCCCGACCTTTTGTCCTGCCGATAAGCTACGGGCTTAACCGCTTTATCTTCTCCTGTATCCGCTTATACTCCGCGGACAGCGGCGAGGATTTTTTCTGCATGAGATATATTTCTCCGTAAAGCTGATAAAAAAACAGATACCCGCTGAAAAAGCGCTCCATTCTTTTCACCTGCTCGTATGTATACACTCTTGACAGGAACAGGCGCTTTTCCCGCGGCGTGGTATTCTGCTCCAGACCGCCCATCATAAGAAAATCATACATCGCGCCTATCACTATTTTAACGTCCTGCGGGGGATAGCTGCCGTCGGTCACGCTTTCACAAAGCTCTATCGCGTCGTTTATGCGTGCAATATCCTTATTCCGCAGCCACACCGCTCTGTCATAAACATAAAGAGCGCGGCACAGGCTCTCCTTTATGTGACTGTCCTCGTGATACCGTATAACAAGCAGCATTCCGCGGCGGTACTCCTTTATCTGCTCGGCGGGATAATCTCCCACCGCAAAGCGCGTGGTTTCATGATCCAGCCGCGCCGCGTCGGTAAAGGGAGCGTACGCAACGTTAAGGCAATGCGCGAATATATCACAGGCGGTCTTGCGCAATACGGGAAAGCTCTCCATCAGCTTACCGAAAAATCCCCTCGTATAGTGCGGCGATACAAATCTTCCGCCCTTTGACAGGAATTTTCTCATTATATCCAAGGCATATTCCAGCGCTTTCTGCGCCATGTTCCAGTCTGCCTGCGACCGTATAAGCGCTATGCAGTCGCTTAAATAGCCCTCCCACTGCTCCACGTCCTTAAGGCGAAGTATTCCCGCGGTCATGCGCCCGCACATACTCTCAAAATCCAACGGGCTCCACTCAAGCGCCCTCGAATAGGCGGCGAACGCCTTTTCAAAGTCCCACTTGCCCATATATTCATGAGCCTTGTCAGCCTCCTCGCGGCACTCCGCGACACCGTAGGAATCCTCGCCCGCGCCGTCCTCATCTATAAGCTCGCTCAGGTCGGCTTCGAGAACCAGCTCATTGGGGATAATGGTTTTCAATCCCTCCAGAAGCTCCTCCCGCGCCTCCGCATACAAAATATGCGTGCCGCAGTACAGGCAGAAGCCGGAGGGGAACTCCCCGTCCAGCATTATCATTCGCTCACATTTGGGGCAAACACAATATTCAAGCATACCGTTCTCCCCTTTCGTCAATTTTAGGCAACACCGCGCGAAGCGCGGGCTTTGTGCGGTGTTGCCTTTAATCAGTCGCTTATTGCCCAGTTTATCTCCGGCATACCGTGCTCGCGCAGGAACTCGTTTGCCTTTGAGAAATGCTTGCAGCCGAAAAATCCGTTGTAGGCGGACAGAGGGCTCGGGTGAGCGCACTGCAATACCAGGTGCGCGGGATTTTTTATCAGCTTTGCCTTGCTGCGCGCGTTCCCGCCCCACAGCAGGAACACTATCGGCTGCTCCCGCTCGTTGAGCAGCTCCACTATCCTGTCGGTGAATATCTCCCAGCCCTGACCGCGGTGGCTGTTCGCCATTCCCTCGCGCACGGTCAGCGTGGTGTTGAGCAGCAGCACTCCGCTTTTTGCCCAATCGGTAAGCTCCCCGTGATGGGGCGCGGGAATGCCCAGATCGGTATTTATTTCTTTGAAAATATTTACCAGCGAGGGCGGAGGAGCAACTCCCTTTTTAACGGAAAAGCACAGCCCGTGCGCCTGCCCCGCGCCGTGGTAGGGGTCCTGCCCAAGAATCACCGCCCGCACGTCGCCGTAC
>CAMWLH010000285.1 GCA_947175045.1 uncultured Clostridia bacterium
GCTTCGCGGGCTGCACTTTCAAATCGGCTTGCGAAAAATTCCTGCGTCAACATTGTGTTGCCGTAACTTTTTCTACAAGCTGAGGGCTGCGGAATCCGCAGCCCTTTTAGTTTCAGCACGAGTTATGTGTAAATTTTCAAAAAAATTATTTTTCCTATTGATATTATTGCCAAAATGTGCTAATATATCTAAGGGAAACATTGATTGCGTAAATGCCCCGTGCTTTGGCAGCACGCGCAGAGCCCCGAAAAAAGTGACGTAAAATCACCTTAAACCCGCGCGGTTGACACATTTGTTGAGCGTGGAGTCAAATTCGGGTTAGGCGGGGAATTCCGCACGAAAGGCTTTGTTGTCGCGCTCCGAGCTTTTTATGAACGATTTTCTCGGTGAAAAACCGCGAAAATGCGCTTGAAAAATCCTCTTAAACCCGTATGGTTGACGCAAATTCCGGGGATATAAAATCGGATTTTCTGCAAAAAAGAAAATTAAAACCTCGTAAACCCGCATGGTTAAGCGGTTTATAGGCACAATTTTGCTCAAAAGCGGCGCTATAACCGAGCGTTCGAAGCCTATATCGACGCTCCGCCCGTGCAACCAAGCACCCCCGCCAAGAGCAGCATAACGCGCCCACGCAGCAGAATTTTTCGCAGCAAGCCGCGAAAGCGCAGTGAAACGGAGCTTTTACGGCGCGGCAGGCGAACGAAGTTCGCCGGTGCGAAAAATTTTTTAAAGTCATTTACTTCTCGTCAACATAAATTACCACCCCTTGTCAGCATTGCGAAAGGCATTACGGCGCGGCGCAAAAAAATTTTTAATCAGGAGAATTTTATGAACAAAATGATCAAGAGACTCACAGCCATAGCCCTGACGGCGGCGGTAATGCTGACCGCAGGCTGCAGGAAAAACGCCCCCGAGTCCTCGGAGGATTCGGCGGTGACCCCTACAACCGTTGAAGCGGGCACGTCGGAGCCCTCCGGCGCGGTTGAGGCCGACCCCGCCGCCAAGGTGTATATCGAGGGCAGCAAGTTCATGGTAGACGGCAAGGAGCTGTGGATAAACGGCGTAAACACCCCATGGCATCATTGGAACGATTTTATAGGGAATATGGATTATGATTTCTGGGATCAGACCTTTGAGAAGCTGGCTTCGGACGGGATAAACGCCACGAGGATATGGCTGAATTGTAACGGCGAGAGCGTGGTGCAGCTCCGTGCGGACGGCAGCGTGCTGAAGATCAACGAAAGCCATTGGGAGGATCTGGACAAGCTGTTTGAGATCGCCAACAAGCATAAGGTGTATATAATGGCTACCCTGTCGTCGTTTGATCACTTCAAGGACAGCGGCAGCGCGGAGCGCTGGCGGACGATGATAAACACGAAGGAGTCCGCGGACAACTTCGCTGAGCGCTACGTCAAGGAGTTCTGCGAGCGCTACGGCGAGCAGCCCTACCTGTTCTCGATAGATATTATGAACGAGCCGGATTGGGTTCATGAAAACAGCGAGTGCGGACAGCTCAAGTGGGAAGACCTGTCATATTTCTTCGGGAAATGCGCGTCGGTAATCCACGAGACCTGCTCAACGCCCGTGACGGTGGGAATGGCGATGATAAAGTACAATTCCCCGAATTATAACGGCGATATGATCTCCGACGAGTATTTAAAGGAGCTGACGGGACTTGATAATTCGTATATGGATTTTTACAGCCCGCACTTTTACCTGTGGATGAAGCAGTCGGGCATGGGCTTCCCGTTCAATGTAACGCCCGAGGAATACGGTCTGATAACGGATAAACCCTGTATTATCGGCGAAACGAGCAACGACCAGGAAAAGGGCTACGGAATGTCGCTCACCGAGGTGTATCAAACGTCCTATGAAAAGGGCTGGAGCGGTATCATGGTATGGATGCAGACACAGGACGACGGCAGCTGGGATTGTTATGACCTGACGGAAACCGCGACCAACGCCATGTATGATCTGATACCCGAAAAGGTAGACCCCATGGGTGTTCTGACAGTTAAGGATTGACGGGCAAAGGCGCGATATAAATTCTTGTAGGATTACACACGGACTTTAAACCGCGGTGAAGTCATTTTGTGGAAAATATTGCTTGACAAGGCGCGCGGCGTTTGGTATAATATAGGGTATAGTGTTAAGATATTGGAGCGATATAATGTTTAAGGTAAGACTTATCGCGTTAGTTCTTATGGCAGTGGGAGTTGCGGGACTTTTCCCGACGGCGGTGCTTGACAGCGCGGAAAATCCGGGAGCGGTATACGCATTCGGCGGTATAGCGTTCTGCGGTTTTGTAATTATGGGAGTAACGGGAGTATATCAGCTTACTCAAATCGCCCGCGCAGCTAGCGGACGCAGCCGGGCGGTGTCCGCAAAGAACGCCAAAAAGCCCCCGCAGCCAAGCAACGTTGAAAAAGAGCAGTAAAACGCCCACGCAGCAAAATTTTTTGCGGGAGCCTGTGGAAACGGAGCGAAGCGGAGTTTCCGCGGGCGGGTCGCAAAAAATTTTTTAAAATAAGGAGATAAAATATGGGTCGAATGACGGTCGCGAAAGCGATGGTAGAGTGCCTTAAGGCGGAGGGGATATCCACCGTATTCGGGTACCCGGGCGCGGCGATATGCCCGTTTTATGATGAGTTGAACAATACGGAGATAGAGCACGTTCTGGTGCGGCACGAGGTGAACGGCGGGCACGCGGCGAGCGGGTACGCGAGGATCAGCGGGAAGCCTGCGGTAGCCATAGCTACGTCGGGACCGGGGGCGCTGAATCTTATAACGGCGATAGCGACGGCGTATATGGATTCGGTGCCGATGGTGGTCATCACGGGTCAGGTGAACTCTGATCAGTTGGGGCGCGACGTGTTCCAGGAGGCGGACATAACGGGCTCGGCTGAGCCTTTTGTGAAGCACAGTTATCTGCTCAAGCGCCCCGAGGACACCGCGGAGGTGTTCAAAAGAGCGTTTTATATCGCGGGCACGGGTCGGCGCGGACCGGTGCTGATAGACATACCTGTGGACGTGCAGACGGCGGAGATAGATTTCGAGTACCCCGAAACGGTGGATATACGGTCGTACCGCCCCAGCACCACGGGCAACGGGCTGTCGGTAAAGAGGGCGGTAAGCGCCATACTTTCCGCGAAGAAGCCGCTCATATTGGCGGGCGGCGGTCTTTTCACGGGCGAAGCCGTCAGGCTTATGAGGGAGCTCGCTCAGCGCACGGATATCCCCGTTGTGTCCACAATGATGGGACTGGGAGCTATCTCGACAGACAGCCCGCTGTATTACGGAATGATAGGAATGCACGGCTGCAAGGCGGCGAATATGGCGATAAACTCCTGCGATACGCTGATATTGCTCGGCGCGAGGGTGGGAGACCGTTCGATAGCTGCCATGAAGGAGCGCGGGGACTTACAGGTAGTCCATATTGATATCGATCCCGCCGAGATAGGCAAGAATATCGGCGTGAAAGTCCCCATAGTGGGCGACCTTACGCTGGTTCTTGGACAACTCCTCAATCAGCTCACGGACAAGCTCGATCATTCGGAGTGGCGCGCCAAACTGGACGAGTACCGTGTTGAAACTCCCGTAAAGCCCGCGGCAAAGGGCTATGTAAATCCCAAGCTGTTCATAAAGACGCTGGACAAGTACCTTCCCACACACTCGGTAGTGGTGGCGGACGTAGGCTCGAATCAGATGTGGACAGCCGCGAATATAACGATAGACGACGGGCGCTTTCTCAAATCGGGAGGAATGGGGACGATGGGCTACGCGATAGCAGCGGAGCTGGGCCCAAAG
>CAMWLH010000286.1 GCA_947175045.1 uncultured Clostridia bacterium
TGAAAAACGACGAGGAATAAATGTTGAACCCGCACACCAGATAGCTCAACGAATACAGTCTGAACCCATGCAGCGTCAGTTTGAACAGCTCCTCGTCATAGCCCACGAACAGCGCCGAAAGCGGCTGCGCGAGCGCCTGCGCCAGTACAGTCAGCGCCGCGCCCCCGCTCCCCACTATCAGCAGGGATTTTTTCAGCAGCCCCTGAAGCTCCCGCTCGTTTTTCGCGCCGTAATGAAAGCTAACTATCGGCGCTGAGCCTATTGAAAACCCGATAAAGATCGCGATAAAAATAAAGTTTACATACATTATAACGCCATACGCCGACACGCCGTCCTGTCCCGCCATTTCCATAAGCTGTTTATTATACAATATATTTACTATCGAAGCGGAAATATTTGTCATAAACTCCGAAAAACCGTTAGAGCAGGTTCTCCACAAAATCTTAAATTCAAATTTTGTTCTGCCGAGCCGCAGCAGGCTTCCGTTCTTGCGGCAAAAGTATACTAGCGGTATTATCCCGCCCACAGTCTGGCTTACTGCGGTAGCCGCAGCTGCGCCCTCCAGCCCAAATCGGAAAACTCCCACCAACAGGAAATCAAGCAGTATGTTGGTAACTCCCGCTGAAACGGTGATGATCAACCCGAATTTCGGCTTCTCGGCGGTTATGAGAAAGCTCTGGAAGATATTCTGCAAAATAAATGGCACGAGCGCCAGCAGAATTATTCGCGCGTATATCACGCAGTACTCCAGCATTTCGTCATCAGCCCCGAACAGCAGCGCCAGTGGTCGCGCGAAGATAAACCCCAGCACGCTCAGAACCGCGCCGACTATCATTGCAGTGTATATCAGCAGCGAGAAATATCTGTTTGCGCGCTCCTTATCCCCCTCGCCAAGTGTCTTGGCGACCAGTGCGCTGCCGCCCGTGCCTATCATAAAGCCTATCGTTCCCATAACCATAAGCAGCGGCATTATAAGATTCAGCGCCGCAAATGACGTTTTCCCCACATAGTTTGACACAAACAAGCCGTCAACTACACCATATATTGAGGTGAAGATCATCATAGCGATAGACGGCAGTACAAACCGTACCAATCTGCCCGTAGTAAAATGATCCGAAAGCTGAATTTTCATATAAACCTCCGTTTCCGCCCCATCGGGGCAAATAAAACAAAAAGAGTGCACCCGTTTCCGAGCGCACTCGACATCTTCTCAACCGTGACTGCTGCGGCAGTCAGTTCTCCGATGAATAATATCTGATTTGCTATAGCCTGTTTATTATACAATATTCTATCGGATATGTCAATAGCAGGTGGTTATTTTCGGCACTATGCACAATTGCTGTTCCGTTGTATTTCTCCGTTGAAGCAGGTTCAACAAAATTATCGGCGCTCCACAAACTCCCGCGCTTTAGCGATAAGGGCATTGAAGTCCATACTTTTAAAGCTGTCGGAGGTATCCACCGTTATCACCTCGCCGCCTGCGTCGAAGCCGTCCATATTGCGGCAGAACAAGGTGAACTCCTCAAGGGTGGGCAGGGTGAACATCGTATTGGCTCTCCCCCGCTCCGGTGTGCCCTCGCGCGCGGCAAACCGCTCGTAAAGCTCCCCGATCTCTCCACAGAATTTAAAGGTTAACGAGCGGCAGCCGTGCCGCGCAATAAGCTCCCTCAAAACGCCCGCCTCGTCGGTCTTTTTTACGCCCGCGGGCAGGAAATTCCCCTCAAGGATAAGCGGGAAGCCAGCTTCCATAAGCCTTTCCGCCGCGTAGACCATTCCGTCGAAGGTGACCGCGGAAAAGCGGCTGCTTACCTCGCGGCTGTCTATCTGAACGCTTTGACACAGCGCGATCTTGAACGTGTCCTTTACAAAGCAGGGAATGCTCAGTTCCCTTGCCAGCTCCCGCGCAAAGGTGGACTTCCCTGCCGCAAGATAGCCCTGCACGATAATTATGCTGCTCATATGTCCTCCTTAAATTTAAAGGCTTACCGCTGACGATAAGCCTTTTTGTTTTAATTGATCGTCCACACGAACGTCGCGGAGTCCCGCGCCTTGATATCCTCAGGCTCGAACAAGGGAGCATCCGAATACTCAAACTCATCGCACTCCGGCACCATGTATCGGCTTGCGGAATAAATATTGATATCACTCCAGCTATAATCAATTGTCAATAAATCTCCGAGCTTTACACCGGCAGCCGCACAAAGTATTTCCGCCTTTGCCCTTGCATTCTCTGCAGCGGATCTCAACAGCTCTGTGTTTACCATTTCGGGATTTTTTACAGTGAACGCGATCGAAAACTCAGCGTTTGCACCGCATTCGGCAATAGCTGTCAACGTCTTTGCAAGACGTTTGGCGTCCATATCAAAAGACAGCTTTAGTTTGTACTCGCAGGAATAGCCGCGGAACACTTTTTTATAATTTCCTTTGCCATCAGAAACAGTTTCATATTTCGTGTTGACATTAAAAGAAAGTGTCTTTAAATCCTCTTTGGCAAATCCCATTGAAACAGCCGCATTCTGAAGCAATCTGATACGTTCATTGGCATTGTTTATTGAATCCGTATAGTCACTTCTTTGAGAAGTAACATCAATAGAAAGTACGATATAGTCCGGCTTCACAGAAGCCGTTCCCACGCCCTTGACGGTTACCGTTTTCGGCATAGCTTAACCTCCCAGTACCGACAGCAGAACGCCCGCCGCTACCGCGGAGCCGATAACGCCCGCAACGTTCGGACCCATAGCGTGCATAAGCAGGAAGTTGGAGGGGTTGGTCTCCTGACCCACCTTCTGCGAAACGCGCGCTGCCATGGGAACCGCGGAAACTCCCGCGGAGCCGATAAGAGGATTGATCTTTTTGCCCGAAATAAGGTACATCAGCTTGCCGAGCAGCACGCCGCAGGCTGTACCGATGCAGAACGCGATAAGTCCAAGCGCGATGATAAACAGCGTTTTCCAGCTCAGGAAGTTGTCCGCCACCGCGGTAGCTCCGACCGTAACGCCGAGGAATATCGTGACGATATTCATAAGCTCGTTCTGGGCTGTCTTGACAAGTCTGTCGCAAACGCCGCTCTCCTTAAGCAGGTTGCCGAGCATAAGCATTCCGACCAGCGCCGCCGCCGAAGGAACTATCAGCGAAACTATAACGGTAACGGCTATCGGGAATACGACCTTCTCTATCTTGGACACCTCGCGGAGCTGTCCCATCTTTACGGAACGCTCCTTTTCGGTGGTGAGCAGCTTCATAATGGGCGGCTGGATAACCGGCACAAGCGCCATATAGGAGTACGCCGCTACCGCGATAGAGCCGAGAAGCTGCGGAGCGAGCTTGGAGGTGAGGAAGATTGCCGTAGGACCGTCCGCGCCGCCTATGATCGCGATGGAAGCCGCCTCCTTGAGCGAGAAGTCCGCCCCGAGGAAATTCAACACGCACGCGCCGACAAAGGTGAAGAATATACCGCCCTGCGCGGCAGCTCCGAGCAGAAAGCTCTTGGGGTTGGCGATAAGCGGACCGAAATCCGTCATCGTGCCTATTCCCAAGAAAATAAGCGGGGGGAATATCTGAAGCTTTACACCCAGATAAAGCAGATCGAGCAGACCGCCGTCATGGAGCACCCTGCCGTAATCTAGCGAGGTCTCCTTGGTGAAATTCACCAGCACCTGCGCTCCCTGCTCGATATACTCGGGGGCGAAATAGGGGTTGGTAGCAGGATTCCAAAGCTCCTCATTTTAAAGCTCCGTAAAGTGCATATTTGTAAGCAGCATACCGAAATCTATGTGCGTACTGTAGAAGAGGGCAATCACAAGTAT
>CAMWLH010000287.1 GCA_947175045.1 uncultured Clostridia bacterium
CCCACGGGGTATCCTCCGGTATTCCCCAGCACTATTACCGCGCAGAGCTCCTCGTCTATTCGAAGCAGCTTTGAGAGCGGCAGCGTTATGGGACGGAGCATCACCTTATACAGCCCGCTGGATTGCAGCCATATAGCAAGCACCGTAAACGCAAACAGCGACGGAACTATTACCTCCAGACAGTCGCGCACGGCGCCCGACACCGCATCCGATACCGTTTCGGGATTAAGCAGTATGAGCGCTCCCGCCGCCGCGGACAATGCCGCAAGAAAGTATTTCATTTATGCTCTCCTTTACTCTTTATTGACTCCCACAACTCCGCCCGCGGCGGCAAAGGCAAGGCAAAGCGCTGCCTTTATCGGCAGCATAAAGCTCCCCGCAGTTCCGAATATCAGCGCCGGCAGAAGCAGCAGCAGGAAAAACATTGCCCCGCACAGCGCGCCGACTTTCAGCCCGTCGCGGCGGCGTATAACTCCCGCCGTCCTGCCGCACACGAAGCTTCCCACAGCCGACGCGGCAATTGCGGCAGCTCCCGCCGTCCCCGCGGAGGCTCCCACCAGCGACAGCAGCAGCGCTCCCAGCGCCGCCGTAATGAGCGCCGCCGCCGTTCCGCTTATCATTCCCGCCGCAAAGGGCGCGGCAGGGGATTTTTTCTTCTTTCTCATATCATTCCGCCTTTCGCGTGGTTTTTCTCTTACCATATTATGCTTGACCGCCCCGAAATATGGCAAGATAGAATTTCAAAATTCCTTAAGGCCGCCTTATGTCGCTCTTGGCTTTGAATAAAAATTTGTTCAAAATAATCGGTGAGAACAGCGAGAATTTCTGCATTTTCTACAAAATTCCGCGAAAAAATAAAAAAATGCGGGTAAACAGATTGTCATTTCCGAAAAAATATGCTATAATATTTTGTGGTTCGCGGACTTTGGGGACGTAAAGCATTAAAATGAAAACGTTTTACCTATATAAATTTTATCGTCCGCCACGACTTTGGACACAAGGAGAAAAAAATGAAATTAAAAAAGATTTTTGCGGCTGTTCTGGCTGCCGCGGCTCTTACAATGACAATGACCGCTTGTCAGAGCAACACGTCAAGCGACGCCGCTTCGGGCGATCAGTCGTCTAATTCCTCTGAGGTAAATTCCGACAAGAAGTACAATATCGGTATCTGCCAGCTTATCGAGCACCCCGCTCTTGACGCTGCGACAGAGGGCTTTATGCAGGCTCTTACCGACAAGCTGGGCGACAACGTTGAGTTCAACAAGCAGAACGCTCAGGGTGAGTCTACCAACTGCACTACCATCTGCAACACCTTTGTTGCGGGCAACGTAGACCTTATCCTCGCGAACGCTACCGGCGCTCTCCAGGCTGCGGCTTCCGCTACAAACACTATTCCGATCGTAGGAACCTCCATCACCAACTATGCCGTTGCTATGGATCTTGACGACTGGGCAAACAAGACCTCCGACAACATCACGGGTACTTCCGATCTTGCTCCCATCGACGGGCAGGAGGATATGCTCGTTGAGCTGTTCCCCGACGTTAAGCAGGTAGGTATCCTCTACTGCTCCGCGGAGGCAAACTCCAAGTACCAGGTAAATCTGTTTGAGCAGGCTCTCGAGGCTGACGGGATCGCTTACAAGGAGTATTCCGTTGCGGACACCAATGAGATCCAGGCTGTTGTCACCACCGCTATCGGTGAGTGCGACGTTCTTTATGTCCCCACCGACAACACCCTTGCGAACGCTGCGGAGACCGTAAGAAACGTTGTAGTTCCCGCTAAGATCCCCGTGATCGCGGGCGAGGAGGGCATTTGTCTCGGCTGCGGCGTGGCTACTCTTTCCATCAGCTATTACGATATTGGTTACAAGGCGGGCGAGATGGCTTACGATATTCTCGTGAACGGCACCAAGGCGGGCGATATGGATATCGAGTTCGCTCCCCAGTTTGTCAAGGAGTACAACGCCGATCTCTGCACCGAGCTTGGCATCACTCCCCCCGAGGGCTATGTGGCTATCGGCGCTGAGGGTTAATTGTAATAGTAAGTTTTTCGGCAACGGGGCACGGATGAATATCTGTTCCCCGCTTTGCCGTTGAAACGGCAGATGTTTTTAACGCGATTGGAGTAGAGAAATGACTCAGCTTATGACTTTTGTCAACGCGATACCCGGAAACATATCACAGGGGCTGATATGGGGTATTCTGGCGATAGGTGTGTATATCACCTATAAAATACTTGACTTTGCCGACCTTACCGTTGACGGCTCTATGGCAACGGGCGGAGCGGTATGCGTTATGCTTATTACCAACAACCAATGGTCCTGTCCCGTTTGGCTGGCGATAGTCTGCGCGTTTGCGGCGGGCTGTCTGGCGGGACTGGTTACGGGTCTGCTCAACACGCTGCTCGGCATCCCCGGGATACTGGCGAGCATACTTACGCAGATGGCTCTGTATTCGATAAATCTGGATATTATGGGACAGTCCAACCGACCGGTCAGCGTCGATAAATATCCGCTGGTGCTGTCCTCGCGCGAGGTCAGCGTGATAGGCAACGAGCCGATCACGATAATTCTCGCCATAGTGAAGATATTTGTCATCGTGGCGGCGATCATCGCGGCGCTGTATTGGTTCTTCGGCACGGAGTACGGCTTCACTATCCGCGCTACGGGCTGCAATCAGAATATGGCGAGAGCACAGAGCATAAACACCAAGAAGTCCACCGTTATCGCTCTGGTTCTTTCCAATGGTCTGGTAGGGCTTTCGGGAGCGCTGCTGGCGCAGTACCAGGGCAACGCGGACGTAAATATGTCGCGCGGCGCTATCGTTATCGGTCTGGCTGCTGTAATTATCGGCGACGTTCTCGGCAACGTCATCTTCGGCAAGCACTTCAATTTTGTGGCAAGGTTGGCGTTTGCGGCGATAGGCGGAATAATCTACTTCATGGTGCTCCAGATAGTTACCATTATAGGACTTCCCTCGCAGAACAACAAGCTGTTCTCGGCGGTTGTGGTTATTATTTTCTTGGCGGTACCCTATATCAGAAAGAGCGTCAAGACGTCCTTCGGGCGAGCCGCGAAAAATTCCCTCAAGAAAGGAGCGGCGAAGGATGCTTGAGCTGATAGACGTCAAAAAGACCTTCAACCCCGGTACGGTAAACGAGAAAAAGGCGCTGAACGGCGTTACCATCACACTGGAAGACGGGGATTTCGTTACGATAATCGGCGGAAACGGCGCGGGCAAATCCACCACGCTGAACGCCATAGCAGGAGTGTGGCCGATCGATGACGGCGCGATATATATCAACGGCAAAAATGTCGTGGGACTGCCCGGGCATAAGCGCGCGAAGTTTATCGGGCGCGTGTTCCAAGACCCTATGACGGGCACCGCCGCGACTATGGAGATACAGGAGAACCTCGCTCTGGCAGCCCGCAGGGGCAAGCCCAGAGGGCTCGGTTGGGGCATAACCAAGAAGGAAAAGTCGGAGTATCACGAGCTGCTGAAAATGCTCGATCTCGGTCTGGAGGACAGAATGTCGTCAAAGGTGGGGCTGCTTTCGGGCGGACAGCGCCAGGCGCTCACGCTGCTTATGGCGACGCTGAAAAAGCCCGACATACTGCTGCTCGATGAGCATACCGCGGCGCTTGACCCCAAGACCGCCGCCAAGGTGCTGGAGCTTTCGGACAAGATAATCGCGGACAATAACCTCACCGCGATGATGGTCACCCACAATATGGCGGATGCCATCAAGCACGGAAACCGCCTTATAATGATGAACGGCGGCAGGATAATCTACGATGTA
>CAMWLH010000288.1 GCA_947175045.1 uncultured Clostridia bacterium
CATTATGCTGTATGTGCCGTCAAAAAGAAATATTTCATTGCACCACAGCACATCGCTGCCGTAATCGAACCAACAAACATAGCCGTACGCCGCGAAATATGCCAAAACCAACGTTGCGAAAAATGTGATGATAATAGTCAGAAATTGCTTTAAATCCTTGCTCATAAAAACCTCCCATTAAAACAATAAAGCTGCAAAAATATTACCGTTCTTATTTACCGACCGACAAACTGCGAAATCTACATCATAATAATATTATATTTGAACAGTTTAAGTTTGTCAACAGCATCTTCACCAAAAATCCCAATTTGCATTTGTTGGTATTTCACGAAAATCCCCCGTTGAGGAACATTATTCGCAGGACGTTTCACGTTACATATTTTCAACCAGCCACGCAACCGCCGACAGTTTATCAATGTCTACCTCGTTGAAGATATTGTCCAACAGTTCGTCAAATCCCCCGAGAGAGGCATAAAATTTCCGCTGCTCGTAGTCCTCGTTTGGCTCGTCGTCGGGGCTGTCGTAGTAGAAGTCGTCTGTTTCCCAATCAGCAAGGGAATACTTCTCATAATTAAGGCAATAGTAAAGCGACGCAAAGGTTTTCGATACGCCAAGCTCCGACTTAAGCACCTTGAACACAGGAGCCATAGCGAAATAATCACATATGGCATACTTAATAAACGCTTTGACAGACTGCTCGACGCATTCCTCGTCCATGCCGTCGGTATCCAGGGGGAGTTCGGCATATTCTCCGCTGCGCACAAAATCGTGCATGATAATATCGCAGCAATACTCCATATCGACCTCCGATTCGTCGTAGTCGAAATATCTCGCCGCGAACCCATTATAGACGCGGCACATACCGTAAATAAATCCAACCGTATTCAGAAAATGCGCGGGAGTGGTGCAGCATTGATCGAACCCATGCTTTCCCGCAATCTCCCAGACCTGTCGGAACCACATCATCGCCTCGCCCTCATAGCTCCCGATCTCCTCAATTATCCTCGCCGCTTTCTCAAAATTGTACCTCATATTTACTCCTTATTTAAAAGAATTTTCCGCACCGTGAACTCAGCCGCTTCGCGGCGGAGTTCACCAGCTCGCCGCAAAAGCTCCGTCTCGCTGCGCTCAAACTCCGATTTCACGGCGGCTTGCGGAAAATTCCTGCGTATGCATTATGCCGCACGCTTTTAGCGTCGCTTTGCTGCGTGGGTGGAGTGGGGTCTTTGCGTGCGCTGCTTGGCTTACCGCAGCCTAATACAAAATCGCGGCGTCGGGCATTACGCTCGGCGCCGCGAACACTATTCTGCCGAAAATTACACAGACCGCCGACCTTCCGAAAAAAATTACTTGTTCCAGTCGTACAGCTTGCGTATCTCCGCGCCGACCTTCTCCAGCTCGTGCTCCGATTCGATACGGCGGCACGCGTTGAAGTGCAGTCTGCCGGTCTTGTTCTCGTTTATCCACTTGGAAGCGAATGTGCCGTCCTGGATCTCGGTGAGGACCTTCTTCATCTCCTTCTTGGTCTCCTCGGTGATAAGACGCTTGCCCGTCTCGTAATCGCCGAACTCCGCGGTGTCGGAAATGGAATATCTCATCATGCTGAAGCCGCCCTTGAAGATAAGGTCAACAATGAGCTTCATTTCATGAATGCACTCGAAATAAGCGTTCTGAGGATCGTAGCCTGCTTCTACCAGCGTCTCGAAGCCCGCCTTCATCAGAGCGGTAACGCCGCCGCAGAGCACTGCCTGCTCGCCGAACAGGTCGGTCTCGGTTTCCATCTTGAAAGTGGTCATGAGCACGCCCGCTCTCGCGCCGCCGATTCCCGCGGCATATGCGAGCCCGGTGTCGAGCGCTCTGCCCGTAGCGTCCTGGTGAACCGCTACCAGGCAGGGAACGCCTCTGCCTACCGTGTACTCCGAGCGAACGGTGTGACCCGGTCCCTTGGGAGCTACCATGATAACGTCAACGTCTGCGGGAGGAACGATAAGTCCGAAGTGGATATTGAAGCCGTGCGCGAACATCAGCGTCTTGCCGGCGGACAGGTTCGGGAGAATGCTCTCCTTATACAGATCGGCCTGCTTTTCATCATTGATAAGTATCATGATGATGTCAGCTTTCTTAGCCGCGTCAAAAGCGGTGAGAACCTCAAAGCCGTCCTCCTCAGCCTTCTTCCAGCTCTTGGAGCCCTCGTACAGACCTACTACTACCTTCACGCCGCTGTCCTTGAGGTTCTGCGCGTGTGCGTGTCCCTGGCTGCCGTAGCCTACGATCGCGACTGTCTTGCCCTCCAGCAGCGACAGATTGCAGTCTTCCGAATGATACATCTTTGCCATTTTTATATTTCTCCTTTCAGAAATATGTTTATTTCGACGCTTACTATAAGCGAGGATAGGTATATTTAAAGCCGTCTTGGGGTGATTTGGGCGATTATGCTTTCAAGTTACGCTTATGAAAGTCAAATGATTTAAAAGAATTTCCCGAACCACGTTGACTTGCTTTGCAAGTCAATCAGTCTGTATATATAAGGTTGAGCTAAGGCTGATTATTTTAAAAAATTTCAAAATTTCCGCACTCACGCTCCGCTTCACTACGTTTCGCTCTGCGCGACTGCGGAAACCGTACACATTTGCCATTCGGCAAATGTGTACTTTTTGAAATTTTATGCGCGGACGTTCACTTTTCAGCAGCTTTCAGCGCCTTTGGTACTTGACTTTTGCGTGGCTTTCGGCTTTAATCTTTTAATAATTCCTTTAAATTTGTCAGCTTATTGGCGCGGCGGTCATATCCTTACGGTCGCTTCGCCCTTTTGCATTGCTATTGTTCCCGTGCGGACTATCTCCTTGATGCCGTAGGGGCGGAGCAGCTCCTCAAAATTATTGAGCTGCTGCTGGCTGTCGGATATCTCTATCGTAACCGAATTTGCGCAGATGTCGGAAATTTTGCCATGGGACAGCTCCACGATACTGATTATCTCGGGGCGTTGCTTCGCCGTGCAGCTCACCTTTATCAGCACCAGCTCGCGCGACACCATGCTCTCCTGCGAGAGCGTCTTAACCTTTATCACGTCTATCAGCTTATTGAGCTGCTTTTCTATCTGCTCGAGAGTGTAGTCGCTGCCGTCCGCTACTATCGTCATTCGCGACACGTTTTCATCGTCCGTCACTCCCACCGCCAAGCTGTCTATATTGAAGCCGCGGCGCGCGAATAATCCCGCTACCCTTGCGAGAACGCCCGCGTGATTTTCCACCAGAACCGAGATCGTATGCTTCATGCGAACATTCCCCCTTACAGTATCGTCTTTTCAAATTCCTCTACCGCCACCTCTATAAGAAAAGGCTTCGGGGAGGCTATCATGCTCTCTATCGCGCCGTCTATCATATCTTCGCTGTCGCACAGCACCGTCTCTATGCCGTATGCTTCGGCGATCTTGGTATAGCTCGGGCTCCCGTCCAGCGATACCGCCACGCGTCTGCTGCCGTAGGCTTTCTCCTGGAGCTCCCTTACCATTCCCAGGTAATTATTGCGCATAACTATCACCTTGATGTTGATATTATGCTGTATCGCCGTGGCGAGCTCCATCATCTGCATCTGAAACGAGCCGTCGCCGCACACCGCTACCACCTCCGCGGAGGGATCGGCTGCCTTTGCGCCCAGCGCCGCGGGTATCGCGTAGCCCATCGTGCCCATTCCGCCCGAGGTGAGAAAGCGCCCGTCGTTTATCGTTATATTCGCGGCTGACGACATCTGATGCGAGACTAAGTACGCCACCACAACCGAGGGT
>CAMWLH010000289.1 GCA_947175045.1 uncultured Clostridia bacterium
TAGGATAGCAGAACATCAAACTCGGCTTTTTTCGCTTTGTAGGTATCCTCGTTTATCTCACCAAGAACAAACTGCTCGTAAAGGTGGCGCTTACTGTCTTGCAGAAAGCGTATCTTATTTTCGTGTTCCTCTTGCGATACCGAATTTGCTTTTGTATCGGGATTTATATTCTCCACTCCGAAAAGGCATTTGGCTTGTGCGTTTATCGTATCGAACACGATCTGCTCCAATTCCTTGATCGATATCGACAAGCCGTTGCAAGGCATATCGGACAGTTTTGCCGAACGTCTGCATTTATAATGTCGTCCGTTGGATAAATTCATCGCGTGATCGCAGTAGCCGCAGAACACTTTCCCGCGCAGAAGACAATCGCGTTTTTGTCTGTTTGGGAGCTTGAATTTACGGATATTGCTTTTCGCACATTCAAACAACTCCTTGCTGATGATCGGCGTGTGGTGGTCGGGGATTATTATCCACTCGCTTCTATCCTTTTCGCGATAGCGCGTACTTCCTATCTCCACCACCTCGTTTTTGCCTATGATATATGTTCCCGTATATCGCTCGTCCGCTAATATCCTCAAAACCGTTGAGGACGACCAAACACCGTTAGTTCGGGAAATATCGTGATATTTTTTCCCCTTGCTTGTCTTATGCTCGGCGGGAGTGCAGATACCGAGTTCGTATAGCTTACGGACTATTTCACCCGCGGAAACACCGTCCGCCGCCCATTCAAATATTTTCACAACGTTCTCGGCGGTTTCCATATCGGGAACCATTCGTCCGTCCGCGCCCTTTTGATAACCATACGGGCAGATTTTACTCTGATACTCGCCGCGTTTCATTCGCGCAAGTTTGGCAGTCTTGCTCTTAATTGACATATCGCGGCTGTAACACTCGTTAATTAGGTACTTGAAAGCTATTTCAATACCGCCCGTATCGCCCTTATGTTCTGCGGTATCAAAGTTATCACTTACAGAAATAAACCGAACGTGATACAGCGGGAAAACCTTTTCGATGAAATATCCCGTTTCAATTGAATTTCTTCCGAAACGTGATAAGTCTTTTACAAGTATGGCGTTGATATTTCCTGCCCTAACCATTTCCAACAACTGTTGTACGGCGGGGCGTTCAAAATTTGTTCCCGTATGCCCGTTGTCAATAAATTCTCTGATCTCGCAGCTTGCGTATTCGGGCAGCGTCGCCGCTTTTTCACGGAGAAGGCTTTGTTGATTTTCAATGCTCAGGCTGTCGTACTTTTCGTCCTCAAGCGAGAGCCTTATGTAAAGTGCTATGATACCATTTGTCAATTTCGGCTCTCCTTCCCGTCCGAACGAAAAATTATATTTATTTCTCGGTCGTGACTTATTTCTATACGCTCAATCAAGCGGTTAATAAGATCAACGGTAAGCTGTCCGTCATCATTAAAACTGTTCGCAGCGCTCTTTATGTCAAGCCGCTGTTTGTGTTTCAGTTCAAGAGCGCTTATCTCACCGTCAAGATGTTCAATATCGAATTTCAGTTCGTCGGCTTGCTTTGCGTAGCCTGTTTTAAATTCCTCGTAATCCTCGCTTGAAATTATGCCGCCGACAAGACTTTCATAAAGCCCTTTGATAAGACCTTGAATACGTTCCAGCTCACGCCGTTTTGAGGTTCTTTCCTTTTTCAGCACCGCGTCCGTGTTTTCCTCTATGACCGTTTTGGAAAAAGAAACATCAAGCGCGGATAACCTTTCCTTTATCGCCGCAGAAACGCAGTTGATAACAACGCTCTCGTCAATATTCACTCCGATACAAGCGGCTTTGGAAACCCTAGACGGAGATAGACAATGCAGACGGTAAACATCGGGCATTGTTTTACGCTTTGCTCTCTGGCGGTGCAAAGGCTTTCCGCAATGTGGACAAAAAACCTTACCTTTGAAAATGTTCTCGGTATAGGGATCTATGGGCTTGCTCTTGTATTCCTCACGGACGGCAGCGCGAATTTCTTGCACCCTTTCAAATAACTCACGGCTTATGATCGGCTCGTGAGTATTTTTCACGACGATGTAATCTTCGGGAGAAATGTTATGCTGCTGTTTATGCTCAACGATCGTGCTTTTTCCTTGTACCATATCTCCCGTGTAAACAGGATTGTCCAAAATGTGGGAAACGGTAAAAGTAGTCCAATCCCGATTTAGGGTATAATGCTTGTCAAGTTCGCTAGTCTTGCTTTTGTGAACGCTCGACGTTTCAACACCCATTTCATTCAGCCGAACCGTGATAGTATTCAGACCGTCACCCTCGGCAAACCACTCGAATATCCGACGTACCGTTGGAGCCGCGCTCTCGTCGATTATCAGCTTGTGACAATCGTCGGGGGATTTTTTATATCCAAACGGCGCTCTGGCTCCGATGTATTCACCGTCAAGCATTGCTTGATGAGCTTGCGCTTTGATTTTCTTGCCAATGTCAAGCGCGTAAGCCTCGTTGACCATATTTTTCAGCGGCAGCAGTATCCCGTTTTGAGTATTGCTTTCATCGGCTGTATCAAACATATCATTTAAGGCGATAAAGCGGACTTTATGCTGAGCGAAGTATTGTTCGATATAATAACCCGTATCTATTGAATTTCGTCCAAGCCGCGATAAGTCCTTAACGATCACGCAACTTATTTTCCCGTTCTCGATATCCGACAGCATACGCTTAAAGCTCGGACGGTCGAAATTCGTACCCGTCAGACCATTGTCTATATATGTATCGAAAACGCGAAATTCTGGCTTGTCCAACACATAATCGTTTAAGATCAGTCGCTGGTTTTCAATTGAGTTACCGCGTCCATTTCCGTCCTCGACCGAAAGTCTGATATAGAGCGCGGTGTTGAGTGCTGCTGCACGAACAGGCTCTGCCTCAATGTTTTTTCTGCTTTTCCGTGCCATTATCCCGCCCTCTTTTCATCGGACACCTGCTTAATAAATTCTGTTGCCCTTTGGTATTCGTCTTGATAATTAAAGCGTATCTCAATGCTCTTGTCAGCGTTTATGATAATGCTTTGTATCAGACGCGCTACTACTGCTCTGTCTAGGTTCTCCATTTCGGAGAATTGTGTAAAGTGGTTTATCCAACGGTTTCTATCGCCGCGGTTTTCAAGTGCCTCGGATAATTTATCATTCCAATCTTGAATGGCGGTCTTGATGTCCTCGGCTTTTGCGGAGTATTCTTGCTTGTACTGCAAGAATTCATCTTTAGAAAGAACACCGTTTACAAGGTTCTCATATAAGTTACGCTTGAAATTTTCAACCTTTGCAAGCTGTTCCTCGTTGGATTTTATGTAACCCGTATATTCGCTCACAAGTTCACGGTTTATCCGCTCTCGGCTTATGCTGTTGATTATGGAATTAAGCGATGTTACGCTGTTGATGTGCGCTTTAAGACTTGTTTGAACGCAATCCGTCAGATCGCTTTCCTTTATCATTGAAGTGGAATTACAGCCGCCCTTTTTTCCGGCAGGGCAGAAATAATAAACATATTCCTTGTCCTTGTAACGGTTGATTTTCCGCGTCATTCTTCCGCCGCAGCAGCCGCAGATCAGAACACCGGAAAAAAGGTACACAGTATCGGACTGCGGCGAAGTGCGAGTATCAAGCCGTTTCAGCTTTTGCACCAAGTCAAAATCCGCTTTATCAATGATAGCCTCGTGTGTTCCCTCAACGCGTACCCATTCGGATGTCGGCTTTGTTTCAAGTTCCTTGAGCTTGAAATGCGGTGTAGTCTGCTTGCCTTGTAC
>CAMWLH010000290.1 GCA_947175045.1 uncultured Clostridia bacterium
CTTTACACCAAGGATATACTGGGATATCGCGACAAAGTTCCATGCCGCCGTACCGGTCAGCCAAGAGTTCTTAGCCTCGCCGTGGCGCATACCGTCCTTGCCCGCTATCATCTGTGCGTAAACATACGGCTCGGTGCGGTGCAGGTCGGACATCTCCTCGCGGAACGCGGGAGCTATCTTGCTGTAATACTCGAATGCCTTATCGCCGCGTCCTACCGCCGCCTCCGCGCAGATTATCCACGCGTTGTTGTGGCAGAATACGCCCGCGTTCTCCTTGTAGCCGCCCGGGTAGGTGGAAATTTCACCGTACTGTATAAGGTACTTTGTAAACGCGGGATTGTTCAGCACCAGACCGTGCTTGGAGTTAAGGTACTTATCCACGCTGTCCAGCGTAGCGATATCGCAGCCCTTGTCCTTGCCAAGACCCGCCAGAACGCACCAGCCCTGCGGTTCGATGAATATCTTACCCTCTTCGCACTCCGAAGAGCCGACCTTGTTTCCGTTGTGGTCATAAGCGCGCAGGAACCACGCTCCGTCATAGCCGTGCTCCAGCGTAGCCGCGCGCATTTTCTCGATCTCGCCCTCGGCGCGCTTCGCTTCGTTCTCGTCGCCCTTAAGCCTGCACATCGCCGCGTATTCGGGCGCGATAAAGCAGAACATACCCGCTATCATTACCGACTCCGCAACCTGACTGTAAAACGGCTTTTCGGTGAACATTTCCTTGTTGTTGTAGGTCTGGAAGGATTCCCCGGGCTTGTCGGAGAAGCAGGACATATTCAGGCAGTCGTTCCAGTCCGCGCGTCCCGCCAGCGGCAGACCGTGAGGACCTATCTTGGTGCATACATGGTTGAACGCTCTCTTCATATGGTCGAGCATGGTGTCCGCAAGCTCCGCTTTGTTTTCGTAAGGCACCTTCTCGTCAAGAATGGACACGTCGCCGGTCTCCTTAATATACTGCGCTACCGCGAGTATCATCCACAGCGGGTCATCGTTGAAGTTTGAGCCAAGCTCGTGATTGCCCATCTTTGTAAGCGGCTGATACTGGTGGTATGCTCCGCCGTCCTCCAGCATGGTTGCGGCAAGGTCGATAAGGCGCTCCCTTGCTCTCTCGGGTATCTGGTGAACAAATCCGAGCAGGTCCTGATTGCTGTCGCGGAAGCCCATTCCGCGCCCGATACCGCTCTCGAAATAGGAAGCGGAGCGGGACATATTAAAGGTAACCATACACTGGTACTGATTCCAGATGTTGACCATGCGGTTTACCTTCTCGTCGGGGGAGTCAACGCTGTACTGGGTGAGGAGCTTGCTCCAGTACTCCTTAAGCTCGTCAAACAGCTTGTCTGCCTTTTCGGGAGTATCGCACAGAGCCATCATCTCCTGCGCCTTTTTCTTGTTGATAACGTTCTTAAGCGGCTTCTTGCTTCCGTTTCCGTCAACGGTGTAGCTTGCGGTAAGACCGTCGTAGTTTCCGCTCTCGTCAAACTTCTCCGCAGCAGGCATTTCAACGTAGCCAAGGCAGAATACCAGCTCCTTGCTTTCGTTGGGAGCAAGCTCCAGCTCGATATAATGCGAAGCCACGGGAGACCAGCCCTCAGCCACGGACATATTCGGTTTGCCCGCGAAAACAGCGTCGGGGCGCTCAAACCCGTTGTACAGCCCGAGGAAGCTCTCCCTGTCGGTATCGTAGCCGTTTATGGGGCAGTTTACGGTATAGAACGCGAAATGGTCGCGGCGCTCCTTGTATTCGGTTTTATGGTAGATGGTCGACCCGAGGATCTCTACCTCGCCCGTGTTGAAGTTTCTCTGGAAGTTGGTGGAATCGTCGTTAGCGTCCCACAGACACCACTCCAGAAAACTGGTGAGCTTAAGCGACTTCTTTTCGCTGCTTTCGTTGGTTATGGTTACCTTCTGGATTTCTCCGTTGAAATTCTGAGGAACAAAAAATTTCACCTGAGCTTTGACGCCGTTTTTCGCGCCGGTGATGATGGTATATCCCATGCCGTGGCGGCACTCGTAGCTGTCAAGCTCCGTTTTGACGGGCGACCAGCCGGGATTCCATACCGTATCGCCGTCCTTTATGTAGAAATATCTTCCGCCCATATCAACGGGAACATTATTGTAGCGATAGCGGGTTATGCGGCGCAGACGAGCGTCCTTGTAAAAGCTGTAACCTCCCGCAGTGTTGGAAATAAGCGAGAAAAAGCCCTGCGTTCCAAGGTAGTTTATCCATGGGTAGGGGGTGCGGGGAGAGGTGATGACATACTCTCTTGCGCTGTCGTCAAAGTAGCCGAATTTCATAAAGACCGTCCTTCCTTGTACAGCTATCGCCGTACAACCTTAATTTTAACTTGTATCGGGGCGCGTTCACGGCGGCAGCCGCATACTCGCAAGCCCCGGGGAAACGGGGCTGCCCTTTGGATAAATTATACACTACTTTCGCTCAAATTACAAGTATTGAAAACGGTTACACGCCAAATTTATTTCCGATTTTTATTAAAAATCAAAAAAAGGCGGTCGTATATGTTGATGTTGACGAAAAATTTTTCATTTCGTGTGGTTTGTTGTGTTTGATCTCCTGTTGCTGTGCAGTTTGGAGCGGCTTCTCTCTCGCTGATTATGTAAAAATGATTTTTTATGTAGCCTAACCTTTATCGGTGCAAAACCTTCGGGGAGTGGGGAGGAAAGAAAATCCGACAAAAGCGGGGAGTTTCCTCATAGGCTGAAAACCGCTCAGTACAGCACGAACTCTACTCATACTTCAGTCTGTATGTATATAAAGTGTTGATCTTAGCTACTTAGCTACTTAGCTACTAAGCTATTATGCTTTTAAGCTATGTTGACAAGAGGCAAATGATTTAAAAGAATTTCAAAATTCCCGCGCTCACGTTCCGCTTCGCTACACTTCACGCGACTGCGGGAATCGGTCTTCGTTCGCGTCCGCGAACTCGACCTTTTTGAAATTCAGATGCGGTGGGGGGCGGCTTGCTTTTGAGTGTCCCTGTATGCGTGGGCGTTATGTCCCCGCTTGCTTTCAGCGCCTTTTATCCCTTTATTTTTATGGGCTATTAATTTGATTACACCACATTTTAAAAAAAGGTCTTGTAAAATACCTTCAATTCTGATATAATATAAAAATTGCGGCGTACATAACTAAATACTAACCAATAAACCCGCTCGGCTACACTATGTTGTGTTTAATATCAACAAAATGCCCGACAAATATTTGTTACAAACGCCAAAATATTGATTTGATACCGTTTGACCCCGCAAAAAAAGCCGTTTTTTTGTGCAATGTGACAGCTTGGAGCCCATTTTTAGACAGCGTTTTTGTAAACGTTAGTGAAAATATATAAACCCGTTTAAAAATATTTGTTGACTTAGGCTCTTTTATTTTTAGGCGAGTTTTGGTATTATATTATTAGCGGCGAATAGCTGAATAATAAATGTGTATTAGGAGGTCATATAAATGGCAAGCTTATCACTCAGAGGCATATACAAGCGTTACCCCGGCGGCGTTGTGGCAGTATCCGACGTCAACATAAACATCAAGGACAAGGAATTTATCGTTCTTGTAGGTCCTTCCGGATGCGGTAAGTCCACCACTCTTCGTATGATCGCGGGTCTTGAGGAGATTTCCGAGGGCGAGCTGTTCATCGGCGAGCGTCTTGTAAACGACGTTGCTCCTAAGGACAGAGATATCGCGATGGTTTTCCAGAACTACGCTC
>CAMWLH010000291.1 GCA_947175045.1 uncultured Clostridia bacterium
GTGCAGGCGGAGATAGCGCGGCGCAGGGAGCTGGGGATATTCGCCAACCCGCGCGTGAAAACAAACTGCTTCACGGGAAAAATAGCCTGTGTTCACTGCGGTAAAAATTTCCGCCGCTACACCAAAAGCCGAAAAAACAGGGATAGCTTTAAAATCTGGCGCTGCTCCGTAAAAAATAAAATGGGAGTCTCCGCCTGCGGCAGCAGGGATATCGCGGAGGAATCCCTTAGAACCGCCTGCTGTATCGCTCTCGGAACGGACGATTTTGAGGAGGAGCTTTTCCGCGGAGAGGTGGATAAAATAAGGGTAGTAGCCGATTTTCGGCTGGAATTTGTTTTTTTGAACGGGGAAAAAAGAATAATAAATCTGGGGGAATAAATTATGTTGAATCAGAATCAGCTTCAAAAGACCGTAACGACCATACCGGCAACGCTGTCAAAGTACGCCGCCGATCCCGAAACACAGAAAAAAAGACGCGTCGCTGGCTACGCCAGGGTATCGACGGAGCTGGAGGAGCAGCAGTCGAGTTATATGGCGCAGATAGAGTATTATACGGGATATATCCGCGAGCATTCCGATTGGGAGCTGGTGAGGATATACACCGACGAGGGGATATCCGCTACAAATACCCGCCACAGAAACGGCTTCAACAGCATGATAAGCGACGCTCTCGACGGGAAAATAGACCTGATAATCACAAAATCCGTCAGCCGCTTCGCGCGGAACACCGTGGACAGTCTATCCACCGTGCGCCGCCTTAAGGACGCGGGCATAGAGATATACTTTGAAAAGGAGAACATCTGGACGCTTGACAGCAAGGGGGAGCTTCTTATAACAATAATGTCCTCTCTCGCGCAGGAAGAGAGCCGTTCCATCTCCGAAAACGTTACCTGGGGACACCGAAAGCGCTTCGCGGACGGAAAATTCAGCCTTGCGTACAGCCGCTTTCTGGGCTACGACAAGGGCACGGACGGAAATCTTGTCGTCAATGAGGACGAGGCGGTGACTATACGGGAAATATACCGCCTGTATCTTCTGGGGTATTCCCTTAACGCCATAGCGAAGCGGCTCACCGCGGAAAAGGTCGCGACCCCCGGGGGCAACAGGGTATGGAATCAGTCTACCGTGCGGAATATTCTCACCAACGAGAAATATAAGGGCGACGCTCTGCTTCAAAAAACCTACACCGTGGATTTTCTCACAAAAAAGAAAAAGCGCAATTCGGGGGAAGTTCCGCAATACTATATCGAGAATAATCACGAGCCCATAATCGACCCGAAGACCTTTGAGCTTGCCCAGGCGGAGCGGCTTCGCAGAGCCGTAAGGACTGCCGAGGGCGGGCGTTACAGCGGGAAAAGCATATTCTGCGGAAGAATAAAATGCGGCGACTGCGGGAATTTTTTCAGCTCAAGAGTATGGCACTCCAACACAAAATACAGAAAGATAATCTATCAGTGCAGCGGGAAGTACAAGCCGCTGAACGCCTGTTTTACGGGGCATATGTACGAGGAGGAAATAGAGGGGCTGTTCCTGCGCGCAATGAGAGGGGTATTTGAGCAGCGCGGCAGGATATTGAAGCGTTTGGAACACAAATTGAAAAATCCCCCCAAAAAGTGCAGCCACACGGAATTTGCCCTGAAAGCGGCAGTCTACGAAAGTATGTCGGAGCTGCTAAAAAAAACGGACAAGCCCCCCGAGAGATTTGACGAAAATCTGTGGGGAGCCTTTATCGATTACATAACCGTATACTCCAACGGCAACAAAGAGATATTCCTTAAAGACGGAACGTCCTTTATTTTGGGCTTAGGAGATTAAAATAAAGGGCGCGTTCAAAAGCGAACGCGCCCTGTTTTAAACAATGCTTATCCTGCAACAGCCTTATTGATATCGTCAATAGCCGCCTGGATAGCAGGCTCGTGAGTCTCTCTGAGAGTGGTGTAGCTCTCACCCGTCAGATATACGAGGTTTGTGAGGGACTGTACGGGAGCTTCGGTAGCGGAGCTGTCGGAAACATTACCCAGACCGCCCTTGAAGTCAACAATGGGAGTTACGGGGCTTGTGCCGTCGAGAGCGCAGAGCGAATAGATATATTCGAGGAGCTCTCTGTTCCAGCTGTACTTGTCGATAGCCTGCTGGATAGCCGCTTCCTTAACGTCGGGAGACGCGGAGGTGGTAACGCAGCAGTCGATCCACGCGCCGACACCGGCAGCGTTTGTGGAGCCCTTGCACCACATCAGCGAATCCTGCTTCAGCGTTACATAGTGAGCGTCAGCCTGAGGATCCTTCGGGCAGGGTACGCACTGTACCTCGTCTTCTTCCCAACCGAACTTCTTAGCGTACTTGGAGAGAGTGGACTCCCATACCCATGTACCGCCGTCGGCATAGAACAGGATATCGCCGTCAGCAAACAGCTTCGGGTTAACATTCCAACCGTTGAGCTCGTGTCTGGGGTAACGCAGATTCTCCTGCTGAAGAACTGCGAGCATCTGATTCTCTGCTCTTTCAACAGCGGGATCGCGCAGATTGCTTACGATAACGCCGTCAACGTTTGCAACCATGGGTGTACCGGTGGAAAGAACAAGGTCGTTCTCGGGGTTGTAGCCGTCAAGCGCGTATTTGCCCTCGCCGGACTGCTGGAACTTTCTCGCCATATCAAGGAACGCGTCCCAATTCCATCTGCCTTCCTCAAACATAGTTCTGGGATCCTCAACGCCGAGGTCACCGATAACGCTCTTGCGGTAATAGAACAGGTTGTTCATGGATATCTCGTAGAATGCGCAGTAATGCTGACCGTTCAGTACGAATTTCTCCATCAGGTCTCTTGTACCGTCCCACTTGGGGGAGTCAAGATTAACTATATCATCAACAGGCTGATATCTGCCTCTGAGGACGCCGTAGGGGAAGTCATATATCTCAAAGGGGAAGATATCGGGACCCTCGTCCGCCGCGATAGCGGTGCCCAAGCTGTCAAATCTTCCGCCATATGCAACATAGGTATAGTCAAAGATCATACCGTTGCGGTCGGACTGCTTGCCGTTTGCGGGGGTTCCGTAGGTCTGCTTGAACAGCTCTGCCGCGGGAGTGGTCTCGTCGATCTCCCACCAAGCCATCCAGTAGATACGGTCTGTTACCTCCAGATCGGGGTTATCTACCTGATCAGTCAAGTTACCTACCGCAGCGATAACATTCTCATCAGTATCGAACGTTGTGCGGGGGGGAGTTGTCTGAGGAGCAGCTGTTCCCGGCGCGCCGCTGTTGGTCGTGTTGCTTCCGCCAGGAGCCTCTTCATCAACGCAGGCGGTCAGTGACAGCACCATCATTCCCGCAAGCAAAGCCGAAGCGATTGCCTTAATTTTCTTCATGATTTACCTCCATTAAGATTTTTAATCAAAGTTGTGCAAAAACGCAAAGCGTAACTGTGTAACCACGCAACCACATGAATATGCTAGCGGCAGTTTAGCCCTGCGAAGAATTTCGCAACTTTCAGTTGTGCTCACTATTATTATAACTCAATTTTCGCTGTTTTTCAATATGCAAAACCATACATTTTATATTCCGTTTTTTGTGCATTTTCTCTTAATCTCTTTACTTAAACCGAGTATTATTTACTTTATAATTTTAACTTATTATGAGGCTTTCCTTGACGTAAAAACTTATAAGCTGATGATATAAATGAAAATTTATGCTGGCACGCTAATTTTTTGTTAGATTTATTGTGT
>CAMWLH010000292.1 GCA_947175045.1 uncultured Clostridia bacterium
GCTCAAGCCATATTTTTCGCAGAGAGTGTCGACGACCATAAAGCCGATATTGTGTCGGGTATTCTCGTATTGAGTGCCCGGGTTCCCGAGCCCGCAGATGATATACTCGACCGCGCCTGCCGGCTCGGGAGCGCGCTGTGATTCCAGCTTTTTAAAGATATCGAAAACGGACATTTTGTCTCCTTTTAAACGCACAAAACACCCGCGAATTTCTGCGCGAGCGGGTGGTTATTCATTTTTATATATTCTAGCACAAAATGCCGCGTTTGTCAATGGAGTTTGGAAAAATTACTTTGTCAATAGGCTGATAAGATTTAAAACAAACATTTTATCGGTGTCGTTATGTCTGTTAAATTCCCGATTTCTGCAAAAAAATATTTTCCCCTTGAAAAAATATCTTTATTGTGCTATAATGTTTAAAAACACAAAAAATGCGGAGAAAGGAAAATATTATGTCACATGAGCTTATTCTGGTGCTGGATTTCGGAGGGCAATACAATCAGCTTATCGCCCGCCGCGTCCGCGAGCACAAAATATACTGCGAGGTAAAGTCCTACAAGACCCCTATCGACGAGATCAGGGCTATGAACCCCAAGGGGATCATTTTCACGGGCGGTCCCAATTCCGTTTATCTGGACAGCTCGCCGCGCATGGGCAAGGAGATTTTCGAGTTGGGCGTGCCTATTCTGGGCATTTGCTACGGCGCGCAATTCCTTGTATTGGGACTTGGCGGTACAGTTACCGAGGCAAATGAAAATGCCGTTGCGGAGTTTGGCAGGACGGACTGCGAATTCGATATCAACTCGCCGCTGTTCAGCGGATTAAGGAAAAAGTCGGTGGTATGGATGAGCCATAACGACCATATTGAAACGCTCCCCGAGGGATTCCGCCCCATATGCCACAGCGACAAGTGCCCCTATGGCGCCATAGAAAATCCCGAAAAGAAGTTCTACGGAACGCAGTTCCACCCTGAGGTAAACCACACCGAGCAGGGCTTCGATATGCTGGGAAATTTCCTCTACAAGGTCTGCGAATGCAAAGGCGACTGGACGATGGAGGAATACGCCCAGACCGCTATCCGCGAGATACGTGAAAAAGTTGGAGACGGCAAGGCTCTGCTGGCGCTGTCGGGCGGAGTTGACAGCTCGGTTGCCTGCAAGCTGCTGGCAAAGGCTATCGGCAGTCAGCTCACCTGCATTTTCGTCGACCACGGTCTGATGAGAAAGAACGAGGGCGACGAGGTCGAAGCCGCCTTTGCCGACAGCGGAGTGAATTTCGTGCGCGTCAACGCGGGAGAGCGCTTCCTCGGCAGGCTGGCGGGCGTTGAGGAGCCCGAGCAAAAGCGCAAGATTATCGGTGAGGAATTTATCCGTGTATTCGAGGACGAGGCAAAAAAGATCGGCAAGGTGGATTTCCTTGTTCAGGGAACGATCTACCCCGATGTTATTGAATCGGGAGCGGGCGACGCCGCGGTCATAAAGAGCCATCACAATGTCGGCGGTCTGCCTGACTACGTTGATTTCAAGGAGATCATCGAGCCGCTTCGTCTGCTGTTCAAGGACGAGGTTCGCGCACTGGGTACTACGCTTGGTCTGGACGAAAAGCTGGTGTGGCGGCAGCCTTTCCCCGGTCCGGGGCTTGCAATTCGCATTATCGGTGATATAACGCCCGAGAAAGTCGCTACTCTCCAGGACGCAGACGCTATATTCCGTGAGGAAATCGCCAACGCGGGTCTTGACCGCGATATCAATCAGTATTTTGCCGTGCTTACAAATATGCGCTCCGTGGGCGTTATGGGCGACGGCAGAACATATGACTACACCCTCGCGCTCCGCGGCGTTTCCACCAGCGATTTCATGACCGCCGATTTCTCGCGTATTCCATATGATGTTCTTGAGAAGGTTTCCGTGCGCATCGTTAACGAGGTTAAAAATATTAACCGCGTTGTTTATGATATTACTTCTAAGCCGCCGGCTACTATTGAGTGGGAATAACTGTCTGCTCTCGAAGTGTGGCTCTATTAAGCTATTTGTAGAAGTTTCGAGTGATAATTGATACCGATTTGATACCGTTTTTCAAGCAGCTGCAATAATTGAATGTAGCTTTGAAGTGGCTGTTGAAGCGGTATTACAGAATTGAGATGTAACTGCAAATTGGCTACATTGAGTGCGAACGATATTACCATGCTTCTATGAGCAGGAAGACTACCGAAAAATACAAAGTAGGTAAGACAGTAAGGAATAAATTTATTAATCCCTATAAATTTCTATTGTAAAGTGGATTTATGGGGATTGTTTTTATTTAATAATAAAATCATACCTTTATCCATTAGTAAAATCATGCTTCAAATCCTCGTACATGATATTCTCAATAACTTGTTGAACCTTATATTTAATTGTACGAGCATTCTCACAACTTGCACTAATAAGTGGACTTACATTTTTGTAAATCATTTCAGACGTTATATTTGATGGGAGTTCATCCTTTCTTGAATAGATTTCTTTCCACGTTAATTCATTGATTACTTCTGTGGAAAAATCTTCAAAATGTATGAATTTATCTATTCTATAAAACAGTGGCAATCCTAAGTTCTTCTTGATTTCATCTTCACTGTTAAAATTAGAGGTTAATAAAAATAGTGTACCCGATATATTTACATCATATGTGGAATCCTTAAATAGAGTATTATCAAATAGAGTATAAAATGCTGAGTAAAAATAGTCCGGACATTTGTCAAGTTCATCAAAGAATATCAAATTTGATTCTCGTTCAAGCAAATCAAATCCTATGCTGATTCTATTAGGTGCATCTCCAAAAAAATAGTCAGCATAGTTGTTATTCTTAAACATTGATAGGTGTTTTTCTAGAAATTTTCCTCCAAAGAAATTTTGAGCTACTTCTCTTACTAATTCTGTTTTTCCTAAACTACTGTTTCCATAGAGCATTACAACATATGGACGTTGACGCTTCGAATTCGTTAAATACCAAAGACTTTTACTAACCTCTTCTACTGCCTTTACTTGTCCTAAAATATTCTTTGAAACAGCATTTATTTTTTCAACAAACTGGGTGGTGTTACGATCAATATCATATTCCTCGCTATAAGGTTTCATTGCAATATTACCCAGCTCTTCTTGCCCTTTTAGAAATTCCATTAATATACGGGGCGGGTTATGTACATATATTTCTGCATCATCTACTGTTAATTCCTCAATTAAAGAGCCAAGTCTATCATGAGCGGTTTCAACAATACCGTGATAATTGTTGTTTTTTAAAATTAAAAAAGAAGCTTCATCATAAAATGGACTACCATTGCGCTTACATTCATCTGAACGTTTTACAAGATCCATAAAATAATCGACATCATGATCAGCTAAAAAGCTTGCAACAACTTTATCAAAATAATTGCACGAACCGATTATTACATGATATTTCCTACGTTTCTCCATTGCTATCCCCCGCTGCAATACAAGCATACACAACATCATAAAGCTCTACTTTATTATCCTGAGTGGAATTATCATTATGTGGTTCATTAGCTACACCATAAACATCAGCTAATGTCCGACCTTGAGTGGTTGGTGAATTGAGAGCTTCCATTTTGGCAAGCTCCTTCATAAAGTCAAAGCGTTCTTTTCCAAATTTGCCAACAGGAATGCAGTATAGTGTCATAGATGTAATCAAAAGATCATTTCGCTTATAATTACTTACAAA
>CAMWLH010000293.1 GCA_947175045.1 uncultured Clostridia bacterium
GTAATAATTCTTGGCGTGCTCTATGATATCCTGTCCTAAGTATACGTCCTCGGGCATGGGGAACTCGGGGGAGTTTCCGTCCTCGCCGTAGACCGCTTTTGTGAAGCTCTCCATATCCTTATTATCCGCGGCAGCGCGCCTACCCGCCTCACTGCACACCTGCATATACCGCAGCGACAGAGACTTACCGAACTTCTCCACCTGGTTGCCCGCGTCGTTTATATAAAACTCGCGGCTGACCTCGTAGCCCGCCTGCGCCAGCAGCGACGACAGACAGTCGCCGATAGCTCCGCCCCTTGCGTTTCCGATATGCATGGGACCCGTGGGATTAGCCGAAACGAACTCCACCAGCACCCGCTTTCCCTTTCCCAGATCGGTCTTGCCGTATTCTCCGCCGAGCTTCACCGCGTTCCTTACCACGTCCGCGAACCAGACTTCGCCCACAAAGAAATTCAAAAATCCGGGACCCGCTACCTCCACCTTATCAAACGCCGTGCCCGCGAGCTCCGCCGTTTCCGCCAGCATCTGCGCGATGGCGCGGGGATTGCTCTTGAGCGCCTTTGCCGACACCAGTGCCACGTTCGCCGAGAAATCCCCGTGCGACGCGTCTGCGGGTATCGTCACCTGGAACGGCGGCAGCGGTTCCGCGGGGATCTTCCCCTCCGCCGTAAGCCGCCCCAGCGCCTCCATAATTACCTCGCTGACCTGATTTTTAGCTTCATTAACTGCGTTATACATCCTGCTTCTCCTTTATGTTGCTCTATGCCGTTTACTTAAATGCGAATTTTCCCGCACCACAATCAGACGCTATGCGTCAGAGTGTGCTATCCCGCCCGTAAAAGCTCCACTTCGCTTACGCTTCGTTACGTTTTCACGAGCGGATTGCGGGAAAATTCCCGTGTGGGCGGTTTGTCGCTCTTTTTCAGCGTTGCTTTGCTGCGTGGGCGAAACGTTGCTTTTTGCGTTCCCTGCCCTCGAACTTCTAGTTATCGCGCGGCTCGCGGCTGTTCCTTACCTTTACCGTAATCTCATTAGTAGCCATAAGTCCCGCGTTCACATCAATAGTATACTTCACATATATCTCCCCGCCATCCTCGCTGAGCTTGTTCCTCATAGCCGTGGTGGATATACCTATCATACAATCGCCATACTCCGTGCCGTACTGACAATAATGCCTCTTTCCGTTTTCAAAAACAAGGCTGGAAAACACCGCGCCCGTTCTCGTCATGGTCATCAGCCCGTCGTCTACCTTAAGCTGCACATGACTTCCCTCGTAGCCCGTTGCTTCGCTCTCGTCATAATCTATATAATAGCTCCCCTTGTGCTCGCGGAACTCCCCTTTTGTAAACAGCTCGGAGCTGTCGGTGCCCGCTTCCGTGGTTTGTTTCAGATTAAAAGTTATATTGACCATGCTTTAGATCCTTATCTTAAAAAAATTTTTCGCGACCCGCCCGCAAAAGCTCCGCGTTCGCTCCGCTTTCACGGGCTCCCGCGAAAAATTTTGCAGCGTGGGCTTTTTGTTGTTCTTTTTCAACGTTGCTTTGCTGCGTGGGCTTTTCGTTGTTCTTTTTCAACGTTGCTTTGCTGCGTGGGCTTTGCGCCCCGTCAATCGCCGTGCCGCTCAATGGCAAGCTCTATCAGCCTGTCGAGCAGCTCCTCATACGGTATCCCCATATTCGCCATCAGCTTGGGGTACATACTTATAGATGTGAACCCGGGAATTGTGTTGATCTCGTTAAGTATTATTCCCTCATCTGTCACAAAAAAATCCACCCGCGCCATGCCGCTGCAGCCTACCGCGCGGTATGCCTTTTTGGCGATCTCCCGCAGCTCCTCGGTCTCCTCGGGGGTTATCTTCGCGGGAATATCCAGCACCGCCTTGCTGCCGCTGCTGTATTTCCCGTCATAATCGTAAAATCCCGTTTCCGAAGTGATCTGCCCCGGTATCGACGCTATGATACCCTTCGCGGACAGCCCCTGCGAGTTCCCCAGAACGGCGCACTCGACCTCTTTTCCGCGTATCTCGGTTTCAATAAGCACCTTAACGCTGTGCGCAAAGGCTACCATAATGCCGTTTTTAAGCGCCTCGCGGTTCGCCGCGCGGGAAACTCCCACCGAAGACCCCGCCGAGGCGGGCTTAACGAACATAGGATACCCGCCGAGCCTGCTTTCAATCATATCGCAGGTGCTCTCGATATCCGCCAGAGCCTCCTTGGTAATATGCACATAGGGCGCGGTGCGTATTCCCACGGCTTCAAGAATGGTGTGGGTGATGGTCTTGTCCATGCAGGCGGCGCTGCTCGTCATATCGCTGCCGACGCAGGGAAGCCCCGCCAGCGCGCACAATCCCTGCACGGTCCCGTCCTCGCCGTTAGCGCCGTGCAGCACGGGAAATACTACGTCCACCTTATGAACATAAGCGGATTCCCCGATAAGTATTATGCCCTTGTTTATCGCGTCGGGGCTTATAACCGCGGTGCAGCAGTCGGGATTATTTTCCCATGCGCCCGTGCGGATATCCTCGTATTCCCCGGGATAATACAGCCAATGTCCCTTTTTTGTAATTCCGATACACATAACGTTGTATTTGTTTTTGGGAATATTTGTCAGAACATTATAGGCAGACAGCAGAGATATCTCGTGCTCGCTTGAAGCTCCGCCGAACAGCACCGCGATCTTCTTTCTAGCCATATATCGTCACCACCGCGAAACCGCACCGCGCTCTTTTGCGCATACGCCCGAATCGCGTCCTTTCATATTTGTCTGGATTATTCTATGATAAATTCGCTTACAAAATTACCCTCCGATAAACCCGCATAGTAAATCAAATTATATTATATCACAATATGGGGGGATTTTCAAGGGGAAAAAAGAATTTTTTGGGAATAAAAGCCCCCGAAATTGACAAAAATTTCCCCGCCGACCGAAGCCGACGGGGAAAACTGTCAAATTACAGCCCACACCACTGTCGCAGCGATAACGCCGAGTGCGCTTACCGCGGACAGCACGTCAAACAATGACACGGGAGTGGATTTTCTGATTTCAGGGTAGCTTTTCAGCGATTCCAAAGCGATTTTTGAAAGATTGGCTGTTCGCCTTGCCATGCGGCGGAAGCTGAAACGCCTGTGCTTTCTGCGCATTTTTTTGCTTGAAAATGTCTTTCGTTCGGACATCAAGGAGAAACAGCTTTGGTCAATTTAGGAGAAGTGCCGACAACAAAATCGCCCATGATTCCATCGGTATCAGTATCCCACTGACTGGTTGTGCCGGCAGTAAAGTCAGATTCGGTAATCGAATCTACACCGGCAGTAGCATCAGCACAGTAAGCGCAACCTACGACCTTACCGTCTTTTAAATAAACAACGGCAGTAAAAGCTTTGGTAAAGTTATAGTCATTCTCGATTTTATTCTCTATTGCCGCTTTAAAATCAGTATAGCTGTCAACACCGTCAACTGTCGGACTAGAAGATGTACCGCCAAGCTCGATTGTGGTTGAACCGCTACGGGGAACCTTAGAGCCCTTTGTGTCTGTTTCAACCATAGCATTACCTACGGCATCCTTAAGGGTAGCCGCTGTCGAATCAGCCGATGTAACTCTCGAAGAAGTAACGTAGCCCAGCATGGTAGGCACAAGGATAGCCGCCAGAACCGCGATGATAGCGATAACCACTATCAGCTCGACCAGCGTAAAGCCTTTTTTGGCTTTGAGG
>CAMWLH010000294.1 GCA_947175045.1 uncultured Clostridia bacterium
GGTGTCAGCCCCGATCCGAGCGCGTGAAAGCTCCGCTTTCACATAATAACACTGCGGAGAAACATATAAAGTCTATTAACTTTATTTTCACATTAAAAAAACAGTAACAAAAATCTAACAAATTATTAGCGTGTTAGCATAAATTATCATTTAACCAAATAGCAAAAATTACAAATAGGTAACAATAAATTACAAAACGATTTCAAAACCGCCAAAAAAATTACAAAGCGATTACAGAAAAATGTGTGTTGGTTACAAGTTGATTACAGTTTTACAAAACCCGTTGACAAACTAATTATAATGTGATATTATGCAGTTGTAAGAGAGATAATTACGAAATATACGAGAACAAAAACAGGAGAAAAAATATGAAAAAGAACACCATGATCATAGCACTGATCATCTCTGTGGTAATGCTCTCCGCCTGCGCTGATAAAAACATCTCGGAAGATAGCAGTTCAGACAGCGCGGTAAGCTCCGACAACTCATCGGCAAACAGTACGGAAACAGCGGAACAGTTCTCGGAGCCGTCCAATGCGGATACATCGGACGCGGGCTTACCCACGGCAGAGCCGAGCACCGAGACGGGACCCTACGGAATTTCCGCGACGGGTCTTGACGGTATCGAGGTAGCCGAGGAAGAGCTTTCCGACATATACGCCGAAAATTCCGGCGCGGGCTATGAGCTGGTTTACGCCGTCGGAAACGGCTTCACCTATCTCGCCGAGCCAACGGGAATATGCCTGAACAGCCGCGACAACGCCGATATTTTCAACGCGGACGAGCTCACCTTTGAGGGAGCGCCGCAGAATGCTCCCAGCGAGTATAAGCGTTACGATATTGGCGACACGATATGCGGACTTACGCTGACCGACGCAAGCACCAATTTTTACTACGGCGGCGTTGACAACTGCCGGGCGGAGCTGGAGGGCAGCGTTACTATGACGGGCTATGTCACGATAGCTCCCGAGGACGAATACGGTATTGACGAGGGAGATGTTTTCTTTGTTCCCTGCCCCGGCAGCGATCTTCTGCCCGTCGTCAATTTCAGATACGAGGGAGTAGGGCTTGTAAACCCACTGTACGTCGCAATGTCGGGAGACGGCTTCGCCCGCATGAACGAATATTCCGGCGACATCACCCTAGGAAATATCCACCGCACCGACCTCGACCTCTCGGGAGTTCCCGCCGATTATTCCTACTCCGTTAAAGCCACGGTCACCGTCGATAGGGTGAACCTTTCCTGCAACGGATTTTCCTGCTATACCGTGTGCAATATGACGGATTTTGAGCTCATATAAATTTTTTAAAAAATTTTCAAAAAAAGTGTAACTTTTTGGCGTTTTGAATTGTCTTATATTATGAAAGGGAAAAAATGAAAAAACTAATATCCACGATACAGACGCCGATCTTTCGGGCGTTCCCGCAGATTATTCCTACTCCGTCAAGGCGAGCGTCACCGTTGAGAATATACATATGCAATACTCCGATGACTTCGCTAATTATATCCAATGCAAGTTAGTCGGCATTGAACTGCTTTGATATTTTCCCGCTACTGTCCCGCTCTTATTTCCACTTAAATTCACGGTATTTTCTCCGAAATTTCCCGTCAGTCATTCCACTTTACGCTCCGACATATTTTCCGCAGTGCCGCTTTCTTTTCTTGAAGTGCCGTTCCGATAAAGGTCGGCTCACCCGCATAAATTCCCGCAGACAAACACAGAACACCGCCGAATTTTATCGCTTACACTCCCGAAAACGCTTCCCTTAAATTTCCGCAATAACACCGAATTTTCCCCGAAAAATTTCACTCATATTCACAGTATACCGCTCAGAAATAATCACGATAATAAACTAACAATATCATCGCAAACCCTCCGAAAAATCACGGTATACGCTCCCATAACATCACCGAAACCGACCGCACACATACCCGTATTCCCTCCGCATTACATTCGCAATTCCGCTTATCGGACGGCGCACTTCAAGAATATATAAACGTGCCCGATTTATTCGGGTATCGTATTTTAAAGGAGACAATTTTATGAGAAAACAACTCGCAATTGCGGCGGTACTGTCCGCCCTGCTTCTTACAGCTTGTTCAGGGGAAAATTCCTCCGAGAGCTCCGAAAACTCCCAAAGCGAAATAAGCTCGGGGAGCGATACGCATGAGATCGAAGCTCCCGAAAGCTCCGCCGAAGCGGAAAGCTCTGCGCCCGAGACCGCGGAACCCATTGTACCTCCCCTTGACCCGGAGGATCTTGAGGGGATCGCAGACCTTGACAGCCTTTACGGACCCGACGGCGAAAAGGTGGACAAGTCAGTGCTTACCGCTATAACCCATGGCTTTGACGACGAGGGCAATCCCGATAAAACAAAATGGTTCAACGCCTCCACCGACCGCTTCGCGTATTACAGCGACCCTCAGGGCTTCATCTACAATTCCTATGACAACGCTGATCTGCTGGACAAGGAAAACCGGATGTTCAATGTTGATATTCCCGTTGTCACGGAATACAAGCGGTGCGCGGTTGGCGACAAGATAGGCGGACTGACGGTGTCCTATACCTCCTCGATGTTCGGAACCAATATCGCCGACATCAACTTCATTAAGGAAGATGAGACCATGGTTGCGGGACGTGACTTGGGTATCCCCGAGATTTTTTTCTTGGGCAGCGATATCGGCTTTGACGGCAGCGTTGATCTGTCGGGCTACATCTTCATCTGCCCCGAGGACGAGGGCTATGACGCACGGGGAGATATTTTTTTCACCCCCGACGCGGAAAGCTGCGTACTCCCGGTTGTGAATTTTTCGTTTGATACCGAAAAAGGAATATACACCCGAAACTACATGATGAGCCACGACGGCGAGTTCTTTTTTATGAGCGACTACCCCAGCATCTACGCGGGAAATATTTTCAGCTCCGAGCTTGATTTCGCCGATTACCCCATCGGCGAGCCTATAAAGGTCAAACTGACCGCCGCTGATATAACAATGCGCAGCAACATCAACTGGATAACCCAGACACAGTTCGTTATTGCCGATATCGAAAAGATGTCATAAAAGTTATTGCCATAGCATCTCAAAAACACGCATTTAAAAGTTTATGCCCGCCAAAGGTTTTGAAAAACCTTTGGCGGGCATAATTTCTTGTCAATTGATCTTGTACCGCGCCAAAAATATTTACACCCCTTTGCAATTTGTCGCTCTAATATCTTACCAATGACAACAAGCAATTCAAATCTTCGTTTGATATTTTTGTTTCTTCTCCATCAATGTAAGAATAGATATAAGATACGTTGGCTTTATAGGCACATCTAAAACTGATTGTGGATTATTTTGAACAACTACAAATGGATCAGCTTGATATACAGTAACATCTTGCCTCGACACAGTATTGCTTGTAATTAGTGCTACACCAATTGAACTAATTACACCACACACCACACGCCCCACCAATAATTGCTCCAAGAATAATCTCACTATGCTTATTTCTTCCCATAATAAATTCTCAAATTAACACATGACACCCATATTGACACCCATCACACCAGTTTTTTGCGTTTGTTAGGGTATTTATCGACGCAAAACATACAAATATCCAAAAAGCAAACTCCCTCGCAGAACGCTTTAACAAAAGGTCTACGAGGGATTTTTCTTTGGTGATCCACCCGGGAATCGAACCCGGGACACCCTGATTAAAAG